>JAYUEJ010000548.1:0-4328 GCA_043739265.1 Rhodopila sp.
CCCCGCGCGCCATCGCCAAGCATGTGGGCATTCTGACGGCACACGACCACTTCATCCATGCCTACGACCGGTTGGGCGTGATCGAAGAGGCGCTGACCATCGCCTGGTCCCGGCGCATCGCCTTTGCCTTCCGGTTTCCGGCCGTAACCCCGACATCAGAAAAGACCTGACTCATGGCATCCATCGTTCTGGGTGCTGTCGGCTCGGCCCTCGGGGCCGGGTTCGGCGGCACCATCCTCGGCCTTTCCGGTGCAGCCATCGGTGGCATGATCGGCTCCTCCATCGGCTCGGTGATCGATTCCGCGCTGGTGGCATCGCTGTCGCCGGGCCAGCGCATCGAGGGCGCGCGGCTGGACAGTCTGCGCATCACCTCTGCGACCGAGGGTGCGGTGATCCCGCGCCTGTTTGGCCGGATGCGTTTGGGCGGCAACATCATCTGGGCCACCGACTTCTTTGAAAAGGTGAACACCTCCAGTTCGGGCGGCAAGGGCGGCGGGCCCAAGGTCACCACCACCGAATATATCTATTCGGCCTCCTTCGCGGTCGGACTGACGGAAGGACCGATCACTGGCATCGGACGCATCTGGGCCGATGGCAAACCGATGGACATGATGGGTGTCACCTGGCGGTGGTATTCCGGTTCCGAATTCCAGACGGCTGATCCGTTCATCGCGGCCAAGATGGGTGCGTCCAGCACACCCGCCTGGCGCGGCCTCGCCTATGTGGTGTTCGAGGACCTGGCACTGACTGCTTTCGGCAACCGGCTGCCGCAGCTGTCTTTCGAGATATTCGCGCCGCTGCCCGATCCCGACACCGCCGAGGGGCTGGTGCGGGCGGTGACCATGATCCCGGCCTCGGGCGAGTTCGCCTATGCCACGGAAGTCGTGATAAAAACCGATGCGGGCACGAGTTCGGCCGAGAACGTCAACGCCATTGCCGATACGCCCGATCTGGAAGTATCGCTCGACCGGCTTGAGGCGATGGCCCCAGTGGTGGCCAGTGTCAGCCTGGTGGTGGCGTGGTTCGGCAACGACCTGCGCGCGGGCAATTGCACCGTGCGGCCAAAGGTCGAGGTCGCGGCCAAGACCACGGTGCCACTCTGGTCGGTGAATGGTGTGGCCCGGGCAGCGGCGCTCGTCATCAGTCAGATCGACGGCAAGCCGGTCTATGGCGGCACGCCTGCGGACTTTTCGGTGGTCCAGGCAATACAGGCGATCAAGGCGCGCGGGCTGCGGGTCACATTCTATCCATTCCTGATGATGGACGTCCCACCCGGCAATACCCTGCCGAACCCGTGGTCGGACAATGCGGCCGGTGTCGGGCAGGCCACCTTGCCGTGGCGCGGACGTATCACCTGCTCTCCGGCGGCGGGCTATGTCGGGACCGTTGACAAGACCAGTGCAGCCGCCACGCAAGTGTCAGCATTTTTCGGCACCGCTACACCCGCCAATTTTAGCATTTCCGGGCAGACCGTCAGCTGGACCGGCGGCACAGACTGGGGCTTTCGCCGGATGATCCTGCATTACGCCCACCTCTGCGCAGCCGCCGGTGGCGTCGATGCCTTCCTGATCGGCTCGGAAATGATCGGACTGACCACGATCCGGAGCGGGGCCAGCACCTATCCGGCGGTCACCGCCCTGAAGGCACTGGCGGCGGATGTGCGCGCCATCCTCGGAGTGGGCACAAAGATTGGCTATGCGGGCGACTGGTCGGAGTATTTCGGCCACCACCCGGGTGACGGCAGTGGCGATGTGTTTTTCCACCTCGATCCGCTGTGGTCTGACAGCAACATCGATTTCATCGGCATCGACAATTACATGCCGATTTCGGATTGGCGCGACGGCTGGGATCATGCCGACGCGGCGCTGGCACCCGCAATCTACGACCGGGCCTATCTGCAATCGAACATCGCGGGCGGCGAAGGGTTCGACTGGTTCTATGCCAGCCCCACGGACCGAGACAGTCAGACCCGGACACCGATCACCGACGGCGGCTATGGTAAACCGTGGGTGTTCCGCTTCAAGGATCTGCGCAGTTGGTGGTCAAACGCCCACTACAACCGCCCCTCGGGCGTGGAAAGCGGAGTGGCAACGGCTTGGGTGCCTCAATCCAAGCCCTTTTGGTTCACCGAACTCGGCTGCCCTGCGGTGGATCGCGGCACCAACCAGCCCAACGTGTTCTTCGATCCGAAGTCGTCGGAAAGCCTGGTGCCCTACTTCTCACGTGGTTGGCGCGATGACGCCATCCAGCGCGCCTATCTGGAAGCGACCTTCACCTATTGGGGCGACGTCACCCACAATCCCATCTCCGCGCTCTACGCCGCATCGATGGTCAACGTGGCGGATTGTGCCGTCTGGACCTGGGACGCCCGGCCCTATCCGTTCTTTCCGCAGGCAACCGACGTCTGGTCTGACGGGCCGAACTGGCGGCTGGGCCATTGGTTGACCGGGCGGCTCGGCGCGGTCTCGCTGGCCGCCCTTGTCCGCCACCTGTGCCTCCGCGCCGGGCTGGCGGAAACCCGGATTGACGTTTCCAGCCTCTGGGGTGCGGTCGAGGGTTATGTCATCGCAGCACTGGAAAGCCCGCGCGCCTCGATCAGCATGCTGGCGCAGCACTTCGGCTTTGATGCGGTCGAGAGCGAAGGCCGGATCCGCTTCATCATGCGCGGACAGGGTGTCGTGGCGACGATCACACCGGACGGAATGGTGGCGGCGTCTGGGCAAGGCGAGGTCATGGAACTGACCCGGGCGCAGGAAACTGAACTGCCGCAGGCGCTGAAGTGGCAACTGGCGCGTGCCGACGAGGATTACGACGCGGTGATCGTCGAAGCACAGCGCATCACTGTCGCCGCCAGCCGCATCGCCTCGGAATCCTTCGCCCTGGCGGTGCCGCCCGAGGAAGCCGAGCGCCGCTGTCGCAGGGCGCTGATGGAGGTCTGGGCCGGGCGCGAAAGTGCCGTGTTCAAACTGCCGCATTCCCGGCTGGCGCTCGATCCCTGCGATGTGATCCATCTCGACCATGACGGGAGGTTGACCGAGTTCCGACTGATCTCCGTAGCCGACAACGGGCCGCGCAGCATCGAAGCACGGCGTCAGGACCGCGCGGTCTATGATCTGCCGCCCGGAACCGCGCGCGTGGCAATACTGGCGCGTCCGGTGAACTTCGGCGCGCCAGAGGTGCTGTTTCTCGACCTGCCGCAGCTGACCGACAGCACCCCAGCCCATCAACCGCTGATCGCCGCCGATGCCCAACCTTGGCCGGGAGAGATGGCCGTGTTCCGCAGCCCCGCGCTGGATGGCTTCAACCTGCTGACCACATTCGGCCAAAGAGCCAAGATCGGCAGGCTGGCGGCGGATTTGGCCGCAGGTCCAACCAGCCGGTTCGATCTGGGCAATGCGCTGCTGGTCGATCTTGCCAGCGGCGTGATGCAGAGCGTGACGGATATCGCGCTATTTGGCGGGGCCAATGTCCTGGCAGTGGAGGCCACACCCGGCCAATGGGAGCTTCTGCAAGCTGGCAATGCGGAGTTAATTGCCCCCGGCCGCTACCGGCTGACGCGACTTTTGCGGGGCCAGCGCGGCACCGAACTGGCCATGGCCAACCCGGCGCTGGCCGGAGCACGGGTGGTGCTCCTCGACAGCGCGATTGCGGCCCTGCCGGTGGCGCAGGCCGACATCGGCTTGCCGTGGAACTGGCGCATCGGCCCGGCGTCGCGTCCGGTCAGCGACGCCAGCTACTTTGCCGCAACCTTCACCCCGGCCGGGATCGGGCTGCGGCCGTTTTCAGTGGCCCAAGTCGAACAGCCGTGGCGGACGGCGCGCAGCCCCGGCGATCTGACCATCCACTGGATCCGACGCTCACGTGCGCTGGCGGCCGACAGCTGGGAGGCGGCGGAAGTGCCGCTGGCCGAAGACAGTGAAGCCTATCAGGTGGAAATCCGCGATGGCGCGACGGTCAAACGCACGCTGTCATCCGGCACGACGAGCGCCCTCTACACCGCCGCCCAGCAGATCGCCGATTGGGGTGCGCTGCTGGCGCCGGGCAGCACGCTGGCGATCCGCGTCTTCCAGATTTCGCAGACCTACGGACGCGGCCCGGCGCAAACCACCACCCTCACCATCTGAAGGCAGCATCCATGGCCGATATCTCCCCGCACCTGCTGCTGCCATATATCCTGGCGGCGCAGGCCCAAAAGCATGTCACCCACAACGACGCAATCCGGCTCCTGGACGCGGTGGTCCAGCTTTCTGTGCTGGATCGCGACCTGACGGCCCCGCCCGCATTGCCTGCCGACGGCGACCGCTACATCGTGGCTTCGGCGGCGACAG
>JAYUEJ010000549.1:0-12955 GCA_043739265.1 Rhodopila sp.
GCGGGATCACCGACCATTGCGGCGCCAGCATGAAGAACGGATTGCCGTCGAGGCCGGGGTTTTCCAGCAGCAACGCCGTCTGCCCGGCATAGCAAAGCAACAGGGCGGGCAGCACGACGAAATACCAGGAGGTGCGGATCGGGTTACGGCCGATATGCCCCATGTCGGCATACAGGGCCTCCCCGCCGGTGATCGCCAGGAATACGCCGCCGAGGACAACGAAACTGTGCCAGCCATGGGTGAAAACGAACCGCACCGCATGAATCGGGTCGATCGCCAGCAGCACGTCTGGCCGTCGCAGCACGCCGGACAGGCCGAGGACGGCGATGACCACGAACCACAGCAGCATCACCGGACCGAACACGCGGCCGATGCTGGCGGTTCCCTTCATCTGCGCGGTGAACAGGGCGACCAGCACCACCAGGGCGGCTGGCAGTACATACGGCTTGAAGGCGTCGGTGACGACGTTGATGCCTTCAAGCGCGCTGAGGACCGAGATGGCCGGGGTGATGATGCCGTCGCCGTAAATCAGCGCCGCGCCGAACAGTCCGGCAACGATCAGGGCGGGTGTTCCGCGTCCCGTGCGGCGTGTCACCAGCGCCATCAGTGCCAGGATGCCGCCTTCCCCCCGGTTATCCGCCCGCATCACGAAGACGCAGTATTTGATGGAGACGGTGATGATCAGGGCCCAGACCACGAGGGACAGCAGCCCCAGCGCTTCTTCGGCGGACGGATGGCCGCCGACCGTTCCGACGATGGCCTGGTAGGTATATAACGGGCTGGTGCCGAGGTCGCCATAGACGATGCCAAGCGCTGCCAGCGCACCGGCGGCGGTGATTGGCCGGTCGGCGGGAGAGACTCCCGTTCCCCGCTCAGGTGTCGCGGTAGCATCCATTTAGCGTCTCCAGAGAGCGACTTCCGAGCGGCGCTTGCCCGGCGGTTTTCATTGGTAGCCGGGATCGATGCACCGGAAGCGGCGGCGCGGCAATCTTTTGATCAACGCACGCGAACGTGAGGATGGCTTGGTCGCCGGGGTCCCGGGGCGCGTGATGCAATTGCCGAACCGGCGTCGCGGACCGATGATGGTGCATTGGCCGCGTTGTGGCATCATCGCCGCTGCAAATAGGGAGAAAACCACATGACCGGTGCGCTCGATCACCTTTTGGTTCTGGATCTGACCAGTCACCTGTCAGGTCCTTATTGCGCGATGCTGCTGGCCGACCACGGCGCCGAGGTGATCAAGATCGAGCCGCCGAAGGGCGATTCCGCGCGGGGGATGCCGCCGTTCATCAATGGCGAGAGCGCGCCGTTCATGACGTGGAACCGCAACAAGCGGTCGGTGGTGATGGATCTGAAACAGGCTGCCGACAAGGAAGCGCTTTTCAGGTTGATCGACCGGGCCGACATTTTGGTGGAAAATTTCCGCCCCGGCGTGCTCGACCGGCTGGGTTTTGGCTGGCCTGCCTTGCATCAACGCAACAAGCGGCTGATCCTGGCGTCGATTTCCGGTTTTGGCCAGACCGGGCCCTATGCCGCTCGGGGGGGCTTCGATCTGGTCACTCAGGCGATGTCCGGCCTGATGAGCACCAATGGCCCCGCCGATGGACCGCCGCACCGGCTGCCGATCGCCATTTCCGATGTTACCGCCGGCATGTTCCTGGCGTTCGGCGTGCTGGCGGCCGTCGAGGCCCGGCATCGCACCGGTGAGGGGCAGCATGTGGAGACGTCGTTGCTGGAGTCCGCCACGTCGCTGGCAGTGTATGAATCCGCTCATTACTTCGCCACCGGCACGCGTCCGGAACGGATCGGCCAGGCGCATCGCGGCAGTTCGCCGTATCAGTGCTTTCAAACCGCGGATGGCTACATCACGGTTGGCGCGTCACAGCAAAAATTCTTCGTCCAGCTTTGCGACCTTGTCGGAACGCCGGACCTCGTCGCCGATCCGCGGTTCGCCAGCATCGCCGAACGGGTGAAGCACAATGACGCGCTGGTCGCCCTGCTGGCGGCACCGTTGCGGCTGCACCCTTCGGCGCACTGGCTGGGTGCGTTCGAAGCGCTTGGGATCCCCGCCGGCCCGGTGCTGCATTACGACGAGGTCTTCACCGATCCACAAATCCTGGCGCGGGAGATGGTGGTTGAAACCAACCATCCCGTTACGGGCAAGTTCCATACGCTGGGCGTCACGGTTAAACTGTCGGCGACACCCGGATCGGTGCGGCTTGCGGCGCCTCGGTTGGGCGAACATACGGATGAGGTCTTGAACGAACGAAAGGCAGCGGAATAATGTCTGGTCAATCTGAGAAAGCGATTCGTTTCCGTGCGTTGCACGCGGCGCCCGAGACGTTCGTTATTGCCAACGCCTGGGACGCCGGGTCGGCTCGCATCCTTGGCTCGCTCGGTTTTCAGGCTTTGGCCACGTCCAGCGGGGCTTGCGCGGGGGTGCTGGGGCGGCGCGATGGGATGGTGACGCGGGAGGAGGCGCTGGCGCACTGCCGGGCCATCGTCGAAGCCACCGATCTGCCGGTGTCGGCTGATCTGGAAAGAGGGTTTGGGGATTCTCCGGATACTGTGGCTGAAACGATCCGGCTGGCTGCCGGGATCGGGCTGGTCGGGGCGTCGATCGAGGATGCCACGGGCGATCCGGCACAGCCGTTGTATGAGGCTTCCGCGGCGCGGGAGCGGATTGTCGCGGCGGTTGAGGCTGCCGGATCGGTGGGGTTTGGGTTCACTCTGACGGCTCGGGCGGAAAATTTTTTGCGGGGCAACCCGGATCTGGATGATACCATCCGGCGGCTGCTGGCGTTCGAGGCGGCCGGCGCCGATGTGCTAATGGCGCCGGGACTGCCGGATTTGGATGCGGTGCGGGCGGTGTGTTCGGCGCTGTCCCGGCCATTCAATTTCATGGGTGGGATCAAGGGGAAATCGTTCACCGTGGCGGCGCTGTCCGGGGTGGGTGTGAAGCGGGTCAGTTTGGCGACGTCGTTGTATCGCGCGGCGATGACGGGGTTGGTGGATGCCGGGAAAGAGGTTTTGGAGAGCGGGACGTTTGGGTATTTGGATGCGACGCTGCCGACGCCTGGGTTGAATGCGTTTATGCGGGGCTGAGGGCGTGTTGGTTGGCAGAGGCATCGGGTTCGGAAGGTCCGGAGTGGTTCCAACTAGGGGGGGGAGTCGCCTTGGTGTGTCAGGCAGGCCGCCGCTGTATAATAGCTATAACCTAAATCAGCATAACCGACTTATGGTAAATCAGCGTCGCGTTTGCGAAACCTCTACCTTTTGCAAGCGATGTCTCGCCTCTCACAGTTGAGCGCCGCACCACATGCTACGATGGGGGCTTGGACGAGCTTGCAGGTTGATGGGAAATCGTTCTCGCCAAGCGGCTCAACGAGAAGGAACCCATGACGTGATACACCCGCCGTTCAAGCTCATTTCTGATGGTTTAAAAAAAATATACTGGTGGGCAAAGACCAAATTATTTTGGAAAAGTGTGCTTGGCGCTCATAGGCATTGGCTGAAGCGGACAGGCATTGGCTACAAATGGGAATCCATTGGAGAAGGCATCGAGTATTCAGCATCATTGGCTCGTTGGCCCGAAGGACCAGAGCAATCCAAGATTATGCTACGAACTAAAAATGGAAAGACTTATGACTCTATCACGCTTGTTATTGAAACAGAGGGCGGAAAATACATTCATGAAGAGACAAAAGCTGTAACCGACATTGGAGCGACGCCTAGAATTACAACCTTATCGGGATGGCCTGTTTACAGGCTATTTGCAAGGGAAGATGATATTTTTTCGTCATATGACACATACCAGATTCGTATAACCCACTTGGTAGAAAATCATGAAAGCCGGAGCGTTGATTTTCGCACTCCACATTTCAACCCTATCGACCAAACACTCGCCAACCCTGATGATTGGATAGGTTGGGCGGGCACTCCCGTAAATATATCTCTAATCAGAGATCAACAAAGGAGACTAGAGTCGAGAATATGGCGCAAAGTCGGATGCCCTCAACTAGGTATTGGTTGGAGGCATAGCGGACAGAATGCTGTCATGTATGGCGTCTCGTCAGTTCTACTGTCTCCTGTGTTCGTAAGAACAGCATACTGGTTCCTGTTATTCGCCGGATATCGCAAATTCAGCGATGCGGATGAACAAGATGATTGTTGATCGAGCCGTGCCGTCGGCTGCAATCACTCCCCAAGCCTTGGCCACGCATGATGGTGCGTGTCGCGAAGAACACAGGTTTATCCGACGACCAATAGCCAGCTCTCGCGCATGTGATCTTGGTTTCGTCCGGACCGCATGGAGGGAGTGTCAGAGGACAAGGCATGAATTGCCACCTTCCGGAACACTTTTCCCGCCCCGGCAGCCTTCAACGCGGCGACTTGCGCGCCACCTTCTGCCCGTCCGCAAGTCCGCTGCCGAATGAGGCATCGCGAAGCCGAACCGCGCGCCCGGCGTCCTCGATCCGGCCTGATCAATCTACAAGAGTCGGGTAGGTACGCGGTGGACCTGGCCAAACGAGCGGAACAAGAGCAAAACTCGATCATTGCGGCCACGACGCCGTCAGGCCATCACAGTCACGCTTCAGCATTGCCCGCCGCCGATGGACGCCGATGTAGCGCAAAGTGGCAAACTGGATCAGGGACAGTCCGAGCTTGCTGACGATCCCGTAGATCGACATGAATGAGGCCCAGGCGATCACCGTGAAGTTCAGCGCGACGATCACATTCAGCGCGGCCGAAAAGAACATCAGCCCCGACCAGATGAACCCGAAGATGAAGATAAGGTCTGGCACCAATTCCGTGGCGATTGGTGGCAAATAGCGGTTCATCCATCCCGGCTTCAGCATCACCACGCCGACAACGACGTAGATCAGGCTCGGCTTGACCATAATAAATCGCGGATCGGCGGTTATCAGAGTGGCCGCGCCAGAGCCGACCACCAGGAAAAGGCTCAGCCACTGCATGGTGTCGATGGGCTTTTTGCGCACAAACTCCCAGCCGATCTGGGCGACACCCAGCGCAATGCCAAGGGTCACTGACAAGGGAATATTTTTGGTCAGCAGATAAAGGCCGAGGAAGAGCAACGTCGATGCCATGTCGAGGAACAGCAGTTTCCACGCTTTGAACAAATTATTCATCGAACGCTACTCTCTCTGTTTCGTGCGATGGCTCTTACAACCGCGATGGTATTCCGGCGAGGGGGAGGTGTGCGTCGTCTAACGACTTATCGCTCGTAGAGTGTCCGGCAGCCATCAGGCGCCGCGTCGGAACTCCATACGGTTAGCGCTGAACAGGCGCGCCAGTCCCTCCGCTTCGCCCGGCCAGCGCCCGCGTCGCGTCTTCCGCCATCGCCGCGGTCATGCCGCCCGAGGGTGCAATTCCTGCCACCTCATTCGGTCCGACATGGACAAAATGCTCGCTCACTTCGGCAACGATGAAGCCGAACTTGCTGACGGTCGTGCGGATCATCACCGATCCGTCCTCCATCCGATACATCCATTGGCGCATTGTCACGTTCATCAGCGCGTTGCCGGGGGAGCGCGCCAGCACCCATTGCCAGCGGAAGATGCCGCCGTCGGACTCGCCGTTCGCTGTCCCGACCATGTCGTTGGCGGTCGCGTCGAACCGGTTCGGGCCGCTGCGCCACAGCGTCCAGTCCCGCTCTTGCGTCGTGCCGTCCTGGAACGTCAGATGCTGCACCATCCGCAGCCGGTCGGTGCCCTCTTTGTCCGCACGACTGTCGGTCACGATCCGTTCGGTCGGCGCGCCGGAACGGCTTTCGATCACACCCAAGGAACGAGTATGGCCATCGAAGAACGCAATCGGGTCGAACGCCGGCAAGCTGCCGAACGCGACGCGCGCCCGGGGTGTTCGGTCGCAACCCGCGATCAGGCTGAAGGCCACGCATAAGGCAAGCAGGGGACTACGCACGCTTCACACCTCGGTTCGCAGGCGTGCCGGACCTGGCTGCCTCTCGCTGTCCATTACGCACCGGCGACGAGGATGGTTCAGTCCCGGCACGAGATACCCCGGCCGCCGGCGTCCGCCAGGCGATGGACACGCCAGACGGTCATGGCGCAGTATCGCGGGATGCGCATGATTCTCACTGTTGGTTTGCTGATCGCCCTGGCTGCGTGTTCCGGCGATCCCCGGTCCTTCGGCATCACCGGTCCCGGCGCGCCGGCAACCCCCTCCACACCCGCGCTCGATGCGGCGGATACCGCTACAACCCCGGGTGTATCGACGTCCGGCACAAGTTACGGTCCGAGTAACCGATCCTCGACGGGGATCAGTGGCTTTTGGGGGTATAACTAAGCGGCGGTATCGGCGTCCCAACGCACGCCGATACCAAACCATAGGGGTCAGGCGGACAACGCCGCCGGTTCCGTCCGCAGCCGCTTCACCAGCAACTTGTTCAGCGCATGCACATAGGCCCGGGCCGAGGCGACGATCGTGTCGGAATCGGCCCCCTGGCCATCGACCATCTTGCCATTCTCCTCCAACCGCACCGTTGTCTTGGCCTGCGCGTCGGTGCCCTCGGTGACGGCGCCGACCGAGAACAGCACGAGGTTGGCGGTGTGGGGAAAGATCGACTGAATCGCGTTGAAGGTCGCATCGATCGGGCCGTTGCCAGCCGCCACGGCGGACAGCACCACTCCATCGACTTCCAGTTCCAGTTCCGCCCGAGCGGGTCCCTTGGATCCGGCGTGCAGGTCCAGGGAGACGAAACGGACGCGCTCGTGGTCGCGCATCACCTCGTCATCGACCAGGGCGACAATATCCTCGTCGAACACCACCTTCTTGCGGTCGGCCAGATCCTTGAAGCGCCGGAAGGCGTCGTTCAGCTTGTTGTCGCCGATCGTGTAACCCATGGTCTTCAGCTTGTCGCGGAACGCCGCGCGGCCAGAGTGCTTGCCCATCACCAGGCTGGATTTCTGCCAGCCGACGCTTTCCGGCAGCATGACCTCATAGGTGGAGGCATCCTTCAGCATGCCGTCCTGATGGATGCCGGCCTCATGCGCGAAGGCATTGCGGCCGACGATCGCCTTGTTCGGCTGCACGTCGAACCCGGTGATGGTGGACAGCATCTTCGACACGCGCAGGATCTGTGGCGTCTTGATGTTGTTTTTGAACGGCACCGCGTCCTGGCGGGTGCGGATCGCCATCACCGCTTCTTCCAGCGAGGCATTGCCGGCCCGCTCGCCAATGCCGTTGATGGTGGCTTCGATCTGCCGCACGCCGGCCTTGATCGCCGCCAGGGTGTTGGCGACGGCCAGACCCAAATCGTTGTGGTTGTGGGTGGACAGGATGACCGTGTCGGCGCCCGGTACCCGGTTGAGCACCATGGTGAAGATGCGGGCCATGTCCTCGGGCAGCGCATAGCCGACCGTGTCGGGGATGTTGATCGTCATGGCGCCGGCCCGGATCGCGGCTTCGACGCAGCGGCACAGGAAGTCGGGGTCGGTGCGGGTGCCATCCTCGGCCGACCATTCCACGTCGTCGGTGAAGGACCGGGCCAGTTCGACGCTGTCGGACACAGCCTGCAGCACGTCTTCCGGTTCCATCCGCAGCTTGACCTTCATGTGCAGCGGGCTGGTGGCGATAAAGCTGTGGATGCGCTTGCGTTTGGCGGATTTCACCGCATCGGCGGCGCGCATGATGTCCTCGCGGCCGGATCGGGCCAGGCCGCAGATGACGGGACTGTCGTCGCGTTGGCCGATGGTTTCGGCGATCGCCTTGACGCTTTCGTAGTCGCCGGGGGACGCGATGGGGAAGCCGGCCTCCATCACGTCGATGCCAAGGTCGGTCAGCGCCTCGGCCATGCGGATTTTCTCATTCAGGTTCATGGAGAAGCCGGGCGACTGCTCGCCATCGCGCAGGGTGGTGTCGAAAATGATGATGCGGTCGTCGTCCAGCTTGCCGAAGCTAGGGTGGGTGATGCTCATGGGGTGGGTCCTCGATTTGACGCGACATTAGCCTCAGGGGTTCCCCTGAGCGAGCCGGCGTTTAACTACCCGGCGCGACGCTCAGGGGCTGCTAAGTCGAAGGAGGAGGCCGGACAGGGTTGTGCCGCCGCGGCGCGCGAAACCGGACGCGGGGGCGTCAACGGTGGGGGTGGCAGAGGGCGCGCCATGGGGCATGACAGATTTCATAACCGCGATTGCCCCGGGCTGCAACCTGCGACATGCGGATTGCTCGGTTCTGGCAGTCGCTTCCGCCGCGGGCCTTGGTTCGGTGGGATACGAACGGCTGTCCCGGGCGATGGTGAACGTGCAACCCAGCCAGATTTTACCATGAAGAGTCCGGAGAACCCCAAGGTTTACGGAGAAAGAGCGGACGCATAACCGGACGGCGTCCGCGGGATCGCCGCTGCACGCGCGGCTTTCACATGGTGACATCCAACCCGCCCGCCAGAGGGCGTTTCAGCACGCACCAAAACGCTTCGCGCGCAGCGCCATTCTGCCTTCTCCGTGAGCCTCCGTGGTTCTCCGTGCCCTCCGTGGTAAAAACTTGCTTGCTTGCGGCGGATCGAACGCCCCAGTCCGAGCATGGCTCTCAGTACGGCGGGCACAGAGATGGGTAACTCCGATAAGGCTGCAACCGGTCAACGGGTATTCGTTTACCATTCCTTAACCAGAACAGGTGAAAACTACGGCGGATTGTAACGCGCACCTCTGGTGGACCAATTGCGAAATCCTCGAGCAGGATCAACAGGTGACCAAGCTGTTCTACCGGCCGAACCCCCATTCGGCCGTCGAGAAACACTGACGCTCGGTGTCCCGGCGGTTGCGGGCTCGATGGTCCGTGATCGAGACGATGAACCAGTGGCCCCCGCCGGACGGGTCGGGCTGGCATCCGCACCAAAACTTCGAGCGGTCTATTGGTGCCGTTTTTGGGGCGATGCGCTGCGGCCGGAGTTTTACAAGAACCGCCCCGTTGTCGTCGTCTCCCGGGACAACCGGCTGGATGGCCCGGTATTGGTTGTACCGCTGACGACCAAGGTGCAGGGGGACAACAAATGGGCCTACAAATTGATGGAGAATCCGAATCCCCGAAAACCCGGGATCGACAGTTGGGCGGTCTGCAACCATATCTATGCCGTATCCTGCGCGCGTTTACAGCAGATGGACGGCCGGGCGCCCAGGATGCAGCAGTGTGATTTTGACGAGGTTGTCAGGCTGATGCTGCGGGCGCTGCCGGATGCACCGATTGGCCGCGCCGCCGACGATTCCATCCCGCCGCCTACGTCGGTATGATAAAGATTTCCTTGTGCGAAGGCGGCGATTGAGGTATGTTGAAGGTGGCCTCGGAAACGAGTGACCGTCGCCCGGTGACGGGAGTCAATATGCGCCACATCGTGGCAGCGTCGCCAAGGGGCCCTTTATGGGTCCTTTGGAGTTTTTGGACCATTCCCGATCGCCACGCGCCATCCGTTTTTGCCTTTCGCACACACCTGTGTACAAGCCCCGGATGGCCAAACTCCCCCGTACGGACTATCCCGCGCCCGCCCTGATCACCACCACCGAAGCGTTGGACGCGCTCTGCCACCGCATGCGTGACGAAACATTCGTCACCGTCGATACCGAGTTCATGCGCGAACGCACCTATTGGCCGGAACTGTGCCTGGTGCAGATCGCCGGCGAACATGAAGTCGCGGTGATCGACGCCGAGGCGGATGGCATCGACCTGGCCTCCCTGGGCGTCCTGTTCGCCAATCCGTCCGTGACAAAAGTCTTCCACGCCGCGCGCCAGGATATCGAGATTTTCGTGCTGCGGTTCGACGACGTGCCGCGCCCGATGTTCGACACCCAGGTTGCCGCGATGGTCGCAGGCTTCGGCGATCAGGTCGGCTACGATGCCCTGGTTTCCAACCTCACCGGCGGCAGCATCGACAAGGCGCATCGCTTCAGCGACTGGTCGGCGCGTCCGCTGTCCGCGGCTCAGATCGCTTACGCCGCGGCCGACGTCACATATCTGCGCGACGTCTATGTCCGGCTCAGCCGCCGCCTGGAGCAGGACAACCGCCTGAGCTGGGTGGCCGAGGAAATGGCGATCCTGAACAATCCCGCCACCTATCGCGGCGATCCGGACACGGCATGGGAACGGCTGCGCCCGCGCACCACCAACCGGCGCTTGCTTTATATCCTGAAGGAAGTCGCGGCCTGGCGAGAAAAGGAGGCGCAACGCGTCAACATCCCGCGCCAGCGGCTGATCAAGGACGAGGCGCTGCTGGAAATCGCCGCGACCGCGCCGACAAATCCCGACGCG
The DNA here is from genome assembly GCA_043739265.1 of Rhodopila sp. Lineage (GTDB taxonomy): Bacteria > Pseudomonadota > Alphaproteobacteria > Acetobacterales > Acetobacteraceae > Rhodopila. The sequence continues at coordinate 10,282 of JAYUEJ010000549.1, forward strand.
CTGGCTCGGGTCCGCGGTGTCACCCGCGGATTCGCCGATGGCCGTTCCGGCACCGCTCTGCTGGAGGTGCTGGCGGAGGCGCGCCAGGTCCCTGATGCCGATCTGCCAATGGCACCACAGCCGCGCGACACCGCGCGTCCGTCCGCCGCGCTCGTGTCGCTGCTGAAGGTCTTGCTCGCGGCGAAGTCCGAACAGCACAACGTGGCGCCGCGCCTGGTCGCCAGTTCGGACGATATCGACCGCCTTGCGCTGGAGGACAATCCTGACGTTGCCGCTTTGCACGGCTGGCGGCGCGAGGTGTTCGGCGACGACGCCCTCCGCCTGAAACAGGGGCGAATCGCTCTCGGTGTCGATGGCAGGCGGGTGAAGTTCATCCCTGTTTGAAACCATGCGGCGTTTTGGCGGCTCCTGGTCGCCGACACGACGTGTTCGAACGGACTCAAGTTACCGCCGATGAACGCCGATACGCTTACGCTGCCGCGCTGACCCGGCCGATGCATCCTGGCCGGTGGCAGTGATGGGCCAGACCCGCGACGATGACGATGACGCGGCCCTGGCGGACGGATGGTAGCGGTGTCTCGCGGAAATCCGCCTGATCAACGAGGCGCACGAAACATGGGTTTCCCGCGGCCAAAACTTTTCGACCTTTTGGCCACCGGAAACCGTTGAAGTGCGATTGCCCGTGCCGGCGACCAATGCTGCCTTGCAAACATGCAGATATCTTTATATATCGCCGGCATCAATCAGGAGCTTCCGTTATGGCCGACGCCGCGACCCAGGATTTCAAAGTTAAAGACATGTCTCTCGCTGCATGGGGCCGCAAGGAAATCAGCATGGCCGAGGACGAAATGCCCGGCCTGATGGCGATCCGTAAGGAGTTCGGCAATGCGCAGCCGCTGAAGGGTGCGCGTATCGTCGGCTGCCTGCACATGACCATTCAGACCGCGGTGCTGATCGAAACGCTGACCGCGCTCGGCGCCACCGTCCGCTGGTCGTCCTGCAACATCTTCTCCACCCAGGACCATGCCGCCGCCGGCATCGCTGCCACGGGTGTCCCGGTGTTCGCCTGGAAGGGCCTGAACGAGGAAGAATTCTGGTGGTGCATCGAGCAGACGGTGCGCGGCCCGGACGGCTGGACACCGAACATGATCCTTGACGACGGCGGCGACCTGACGGTGCTGATGCACCAGAAATATCCGGACATGCTGGCGGATGTGCGTGGTATCTCGGAAGAAACCACCACCGGCGTGCATCGGCTGTGGGACATGGCCAAGGCCGGCAAACTGCTGACCCCGGCGATCAACGTCAACGACAGCGTCACCAAGTCGAAGTTCGACAATCTGTATGGCTGCCGCGAATCGCTGGTCGATGGCATCCGCCGCGGCACCGACGTGATGATGGCCGGCAAGGTCGCGGTCGTGGCTGGCTTTGGCGACGTCGGCAAAGGCTCCGCCGCTTCGCTGCGCAATGCCGGCTGCCGCGTCATGGTGACCGAGATCGACCCGATCTGCGCCCTGCAGGCGGCGATGGAAGGTTACCAGGTTGTCACGATGGACGAAGCCGCCGCCCAGGGCGACATCTTCGTCACCGCAACCGGCAACATTGATGTGATCACGCTTGATCACATGCGTGCGATGAAGCACCGGGCGATCGTGTGCAACATCGGCCACTTCGACTCCGAGATTCAAATCGAGTCGCTGCGTAACTACAAATGGGAAAACGTCAAACCGCAGGTTGACGAAATCGTTTTCCCCGACGGCAAGCGGTTGATCGTGCTGTCCGAGGGACGTCTGGTGAACCTGGGCAACGCCACCGGGCATCCAAGTTTCGTCATGAGCGCCAGCTTCAGCAACCAGGTGTTGGCGCAGATCGAATTGTTCAACGCGCCGGCCGGCAAATACGAACGCACCGTGGTTTACACGCTGCCCAAGCACCTCGACGAAAAAGTGGCCGCCCTGCATCTTGGGAAGGTCGGCGCGACGCTCACTAAATTGTCAGCGAAGCAGGCGGAGTATCTCGGCATCGCCGAACAGGGGCCGTTCAAGCACGATCTCTATCGGTACTAATAAGCTCGCTAAGTTGAATTCACCGGCTTGTCATGTCGATGGGCTGGTGAATCACGGTAGTGTTCCCCAACTAGAATTTGCGCTGCTTCACCTCGTTGGACCTGCGGTTCGGCCTGGAAGGAATAAATCCGGCAGCGCGGATTTCTAACGAGGAAACACCATATGTTGATGACACAAACCTTGCCTAAGCAACCGTTCACCCGCGCCGTGCGACAGGCATTACAAGGGGTTAACAATTCGGTAATCGAAGCAGATCTGCTATTCCTGGAAGCATGGGAAATGCGTCCGTCATCCAATCTTGGTGTGACCTTGCGGGCAAGTCAGATCAGACGCGCCAACCCTGAATTGGCGGCCGCCATCGACGCGGAGTTGAAGGCTGGGTGAGATTGCCCCCAACATCCTATGCCCGGCGATCCGGACCTGACGCCTGGTCATCCAGGGTCGGGGGAACCAGTCGATTAAAGCACGGATAGAATTCCGTGCGGCAAATTTGGCCGCTACAGGCGGCGCATCGGCAGGGTCGCGGCACAGGCGACGATCGTGACGGAAAAGCAGGCCACCGTCAGGAAAACGCCGCGAAACGCGTCGGCGATTTCCGCCTGGACCAG
>JAYUEJ010000550.1:0-4323 GCA_043739265.1 Rhodopila sp.
CGTCGTCGGCCTGGCGACCGAAGCCGGGACATGGTACGTGGCGCGCACACAGGCTTACAACGTCGCCTATGCCGCCGCCATCGCCGGGGCGTTGGCGGCGGATTACGGTTCCGATGCCGCCGCCGCGGCAAACGATATCGTCGCGGCCAATCACTACACCACCGGCACGGTGACGGTTAACCCTTCTGCAACGGGCGCCGCGGCGACGGAAGTGCTGGTCAGCGTCAATTTCGACCCGCTGCTGGCAAGGCTGTTCACCCAGCACCAGGTTACGGTGGCCGCAAGGGCGGTGGGCGACCTCGGGTCGGCTTTCTACCCCGCATGCGTGTTGTCTCTGACGGGCGATCTGACCATTGCCCAGAACCAGGGCAATATAAGCAACGGCCAATGGGTGGTTTGCTACTACGCGTCCAACGCCGCCGGCGCGACGGCGGTGAATATCGATACCGACCTCGGTGCCACGATCTTGACACAAGGAATCACAACCGTTGGCGACTGCGCCCACTGTCCGTCCATCGCCAATATCGCGGCCAGTGACGGGTACCCGCAATCGGTGCTGACCGGTGGCTTTGACGTCAGCGGGCAAAGCGTCCTGTTTCGACCGACTGCCGCATACCAGCCGGCGACGAGAATCGACACACCCTGGACCAACGGTGCGGGGACCTACACCGCGGTCGATACCCTGAACGTGCCTGCCACGTCGATCACATGCCCGACAGGGCTGACCTATTTGAACGCGATACCGCACGGCGGGCCCATAACCACGGACGGAACGACGCACTGCCCGAACATACCGGGGGCCGTATTGACGACGGGAGCTTTGATACCGTCCGATGGCGACGGCGCCGGCGCCGCTACATGCATAGCGGCGCCGACCAGCTCGCCTCCGACATACTGCGGCTACTACAACATGAGCGTTATCGTCCCGACCGGCACCACGATGACGCTGACCCCCATCAACAGGAGCGGCTTGACTCCGCTCGGCAACGGCGACAGCACCTACCTCTTTTTAAACGCCTCGCTCACCGTTGAAAGCGGTGCTTCGATCCTGTGCCGATACTTAAATAGTGGCACCAACGCGTTTTCTACCTGTGCGGCGGGGGATCAGGTGCCCAACAGCGTCAGCACGGACGGAAAGTATGGTGTCACGTTCGTGTTGACCGGGGACCAGCCCGGCACCCTGACCATTGCTTCCGGTGCGACAGCGAATCTCAGTTCCCCGCGCATAAACACATTTGGATGCGTCGCAGCGGGATGCAGCAGCGTCCTGAGTGGCATCCTGTTCTACCGCAGCGGGCCTAATCCAGGCGACAGCGCCGGTTCGCCGGGCGTCAATATCGCCGATACCACCAGCGACGTGTTCCTCAGCGGAGGTATGTATTTTCCCGGCTCGACGGTATTTTATACCGCGAATACCAACCCAGATATTGCTTATTCCCCAGGATGCTCCGTCCTGGTTGCCGGCACCGTGACCCTGGGGTTTCTGAATCGGCTGACGGACCACCAGCCCAATCCCTCACAATTTGGCTCGGGGGAATGCTTCTCACAGTTCGTGACCCCACTGCCGTTCGTCAGAGCGGCACGGGTGGTCCAGTAGCATGCAGGCGCTGGCCCGACTCCGATCTTTTGTTCCCGCAACAGCGCAAGACCGGCGCGGGGTCGCCGCGGTGGAGTTCGCCCTGATCATGCCGGTCCTGGTGACGCTGCTGTTCGGCGTTTACAATATCGGCAACGCCGTCCACGAAATGCTGCTACTGCGGCAGGCCCTTCGCGCCGGCGGCCTGTATGCCCTGTCGTTTCCGACCCAGCTTGGCGCCGACCTCCTGCCGACCACACCGGACAATGGGATCCTGATGGCGATTCAAGACGCGCTGCCGGCAGGCTGGACGACGAATGCAGGCGGGACGGCTGGCTGGACGCCGACTGTTAACCTGACTCCACCGGTGCTTACCAAGACCGCCTGTCCGGCGGGGCCACATGTTCCACCGCATTGCGTAACGGTAACGCTCAATGCCGTACTCACTGACCCTTGGCTGTCGGCGCTCGACATGAACTCGGTAAGCTATGTCATCCGTGTCCAATAGCGGCCGGCGCCGCCGGTTCGGCCGCGCGGGAACAACCAGCCTGGAACTGGCGTTGGTCATGGCGCCATTTTTGTGGACGATGATGGCTGTGATCGATATCGGTCGCTACCTCTTCACGGTTCATGCCATGACGACCGTGATGACCAACGCCCAGCGCAGCGTCCTGCTTGCTTACGGCGTCGGTAGTTCACAAACGCTGCCGAGCGGATGTTTCGATTTCAGTACTTGGTCCGCCACGGCAAACCGATACTCTTCATCGACCGACGGACCGCCACCGGGGCTTGATCCGACGCTAGGGACCGTCATTGCCTACAATCTCTCCAACTACAGCGGCTGGGGGACGCAGCAGATGCGGGTGACGGTACGGTATCCGTTTGTTCCGATTACGCCATGGCTTAGTCTGCTGACTGGCGAGTTGGTTGCCAGCGGCGATCAATGCGCAAGCACAAGTGACGATAGAAGGCTGATGGAGCAGGCCACCTACACCTACTGACGGGCGATTCTGCGTAGGCGACGGCCAAATATTACCGCATCCGGCATGCACCATTTCCCCATCGTTGCACGGCTTGTCCGGGCCACCTGTCGCGGCATGTGCGGGACCAGGTGGCCCGGACAAGCCATGCCATGAGAATGAGCGCCTGACAGAAGATTCGCTTATTGTTGGGCGCCGCCTTACAGACCGCCGTAAGCAGCAGGCGCAATGAGGCAGGGGGACACCACCCGAGCGAACCGGCGAAAATTGACCTGAGTGTGGGGAACTGGCGGAGAGACAGGGATTCGAACCCTGGGTACGCTTTCACGCACACACGCTTTCCAAGCGTGCGCCTTAAGCCGCTCGGCCATCTCTCCCGCAGCAGAAGCGGGTCAATACCATCCTGAACGTCCGGTGCAAACCCTAATCACGCATCCATCTTCAAGGCCGCGAGGAATGCCGACTGCGGGATCTCCACCTTGCCGAACTGGCGCATGCGCTTCTTGCCTTCCTTCTGCTTCTCCAACAGCTTGCGCTTGCGGGAGATATCGCCGCCGTAGCATTTCGCGGTCACGTCCTTGGACAGCGCGCTGATGGTTTCGCGCGCCACGACGCGGCTGCCGATGGCCGCCTGGATGGCGATCTTGAACAACTGCTTGGGGATCAGATCCTTCAGCCGCGAGCAAATCGCCCGGCCGCGATTTTCGGCGGCGGCGCGGTGGGCGATGAACGACAGCGCATCCACCAGATCGCCGTTCACCAGGATGGAAATCCGCACCAGATCGCTCTCGGCATACCCGTCCATCTGGTAATCGAAGCTGGCATAGCCGCGGGAGACCGATTTCAGCCGGTCGTAGAAGTCGAACACCACTTCGTTCAACGGAATCCGGTAAACCGCCATGGCGCGGTTGCCGACATAGGTCAGATCGACCTGCTGGCCGCGGCGGTCGGTGCAGAGCCCCAGCACGCTGCCCAGATACTCGTCCGGCACCATGATGGTGGCCTTGATCCACGGCTCCTCGACATGATCGATCACCCCGCTGTCGGGCATATCGACCGGGTTGTGCAGTTCCCGCATGTCGCCGTTGGTTTTGAAGATGTGGTAAACCACGGACGGCGCGGTGGCGATCAGATCGAGGTCGAACTCCCGGCTCAGGCGCTCCTGGATGATCTCCAGGTGCAGCAGGCCGAGGAAGCCGCAGCGGAAGCCGAAGCCTAAGGCGGCCGAGGTTTCCGGTTCGTAGTGGAAGCTGGCGTCGTTCAGCCGCAGCTTGCCAAGGCTGTCGCGCAGTTTCTCGAAGTCGTCGGCGTCGATCGGATACAGGCCGCACCAGACCACCGGGATGGACGGCTTGAACCCCGGCAGGGCCTGTGTGGTGGGTGAGCGGTCGTCGGTGATGGTGTCGCCGACGTTGCAGTCGGCGACGGTCTTGATGGAGGCGGTTATGAAGCCGATCTCCCCCGGGCCGAGATCGTCCATCGGGATCATCTTGGGGGTGAAGACACCCACCTGCTCCACCGAGTGGACGGCGCCGGACGACATCATGCGGAGGCGCTGGCCGCGTTTGATGCGGCCGTCCTTGATGCGGACCAGAATGACCACGCCGAGGTATTGATCGTACCAACTATCGACCAGCAGCGCCTTCAGCGGTGCATTGGCATCGCCCTTCGGGGCCGGCAGGCGGGTGACGATGGCTTCCAGCACGCCTTCGATGTTCAGGCCGGTCTTGGCGCTGATCTCGATGGCGTCGGAGGTGTCGATGCCGA
>JAYUEJ010000551.1:0-12938 GCA_043739265.1 Rhodopila sp.
TGGCGGGTAAAGGCGCGATACGTCGCGTCGCTGTCCGGGTTCGGCCGCTCGCGCCGGGGCTGCGGGCCGCCGGGACGGTCGTCGCCCTCGGCCACCGCGGCTTCCTCGTCGGATTCCGACCCGTCATCGTCGGCGGCTTCGCCTTCCATTTCCTCGGGCTGGGCGCCGAGCATGGAATCCTGTTCGGATTCGGATTGGCCTTCGCCGTCCTGGGTATTGTCTTGCGATCCGGACTGTTCGCCGCCGTCATCGCCGTCTTCCGAGTTGTCGTCCGGTTCGGCATCGACCTCGGCTTCCGCAAGGTCCAGCGCTGCCAGCAACTTCCTCGACGCCCGCGCGAATGCGGACTGGTCGTCCTGCGCTGCCATCATCTCCGCCATTGCCTGGTTGGCGGGATCGCCGACGGTTTCGCGCCACAGGTTAAGCACGCGCTGAGCCGATTCAGGTGCGGATTGGCCGGACAGCCGCTCGCGCGCCAGCAGGGCAAGTGCCTTGTCGATCGGCAACTGATCCTTGCGGGTCATGCGGTCGTAGCCTTCGGCCTCGCATTCCTCGGCCAGTTTGGCGCGCAGGTTGGCGTTGACGCCGTTCATGAAGCGCGATCCGACGACCTCGACGCGCACCTGTTCCAGCGCGTCGTAGGCATCCTTCGCCTCCCGCCGTGTCGGCATGCGCTGGGCGTGTACGCCATCGTCGTGATAGCGCAGACGCAACGCAATAGCGTCGGACTGGCCGCGCAGTTTGGCCATTTCAGCCGGCGGCAGGGCTCGGGTCGGCAGTGGCAGGCGCGCCCGTTTGCCCGATACGCCGGACGGTCCGGGCTGGAACGCCACCTGGACATCCGACTGTTCGGCGATCGCTCGCAGGACGCCCGCCGTCGCGCGCTTGAACTCCTCGACGCGCGCGTTGTCTTTAGTGGTCCCGCTCATGGCACGCTCCGCCTACGTCAGCCGTTACGCGAACTTGCGCGTGGTGAAGCCGCCGGTGGGAATATCTTCGTTGAAGCAGCGCTGATAATACTCGCCGACGGTGGAGCGTTCGGCCTCATCGCACTTGTTCATGAAGGTGACCCGGAAGGCGAAGCCGACATCGCCGAAGATGCGGGTGTTTTCCGCCCAGGTGATCACCGTGCGGGGCGACATGACGGTGGAGATATCGCCGTTGATGAAGCCGGCGCGGGTCAGGTCGGCCAGGGCCACCATGCTTTCGATGCGCTTTTTCATCGCCGGGTCCTTGGCCCCGTCGATTCCCATCTTCGCCATCACGATGCCGGTTTCCATCGCATGCGGCAGATAGTTCAAGGTGGCGACGATGTTCCAGCGGTCCATCTGACCCTGATTGATCTGTTGGGTGCCGTGATACAGGCCGGTGGTGTCGCCCAGGCCCACGGTGTTGGCGGTGGAGAACAGGCGGAACGACGGATGCGGCCGGATCACGCGGTTCTGGTCGAGCAGGGTTAGCTTGCCCTCCACTTCCAGCACGCGCTGGATCACGAACATCACGTCCGGGCGCCCGGCGTCATATTCGTCGAACACCAGCGCGCAGGCATGCTGCAGCGCCCAGGGCAGGATGCCTTCGCGGAATTCGGTGATCTGCTTGCCATCCTTCAGCACGATCGCATCCTTGCCGATCAGGTCGATGCGGCTGATGTGGCTGTCGAGGTTGACGCGGATGCAGGGCCAGTTCAGGCGGGCGGCCACCTGCTCGATATGGGTGGATTTGCCGGTGCCGTGATAGCCCTGGATCATGACGCGGCGGTTGTAGGCAAAGCCCGCCAGGATCGCCAGCGTGGTTTCCCGGTCGAATTTGTATGACAGATCAACGTCGGGCACATGTTCGGTGCGCACCGAGAAGGCCGGCGCGTCCATGTCAATATCGAGGTCGAAGGCCTCGCGCACCGACACTTTCGTATCGGGCTGATTGATCTCGGAGGTCGGGCGGAGCGGGGCGATATCGACAGCCGTGTTCATAGTCCAGCGGTTCCTGTTGCAATTCCTGGAAAGTCTAGCGTTGGCAGCGCGCGACGCAAGGGCAGCGGGCGTTTTTGATTATCCGGTAGCGGCCACCCTGGCCTCGGTTCCCAGCCTGGTGCGAACCGCGGCGTAGGCGAGATTGATGGTTTTCAGGCGTTCCTCGGCATCGCGACTGCCGCCATTGGCGTCAGGATGATGGCGTTTGGCCAGTTCCTTGTAGCGGCTTTTTACCACATCCAGGGTGGTTGGCCAGGCCAGGCCCAGCGTGGCCAAGGGAGCTTTCAATTCGGCCGGGGGCTTTTGCGGGTCGGGACGCTCGCGGTTCTTCATCCGGGCGGCGCCCAGGATGTTTAGCGGGTCTTTCAACTCCTCCTCGCTCCAGGCGGTGTGGCCGAGGCTGCCGATCGGCCAGGTCGGGCGCTGCCACGACGTGTCGGCGCGAAGCTGGGCCTCGACCTCGGCGGGGGACATGCCTTTGTAGAAATCCCAGCCGGCGTTGTAGGCGCGCACATGTTCGAGGCAGAACCAATGATAGTCGTTCAGGGTGGTGCGGGATTTCGGCGCGCGATATTCGCCGGCCTCGTTGCATCCGGGCATGTCGCAGGGCCGCCCCGGAGGTGCGGCCGGGTCGGGTGCGTAAGCCCGGGGGCGTGTGGGGCGTCGCATCATCATGGCTTTATGTGCGGCGGGATGGGTAATTGGCAATGGTGGTTTGGCGGTGGAGGCAACAATCTGGATCAGCGGTCCCAAGCGCCGTGCCAGACGCGCGGAATGGTTATGATCGCTGCCTCGGACTGCTGCGGGACAGGTCCGGCGCAGGTTTGGCCCGGCGCTGGTCTGGCCTGACGTTTGTCTGGATTGCGAGTTTCAATCGCTTATGCTACTAACGGGTAGCCGTGCGTGTATGAAGCATCCATCTCTGGTAGAGAACCATGCTTAACGGGATTTATATTGGATTCTATAATACAAAGCATTTTGTTGCTGTGCCGAACGGCTGTTCACTGATCCGCGGTTTCGCGGACACCAGACGCTGACGGAGGGAAATCATGAACGCACCAGTCAATATCGATCACCGGGCACTTGCGTATTCGTTGCCGCTGGACAAGCTCGATGTCAGCGACCCCCAGCTTTATTTCGATGACGCGTGGCAACCGTATTTCGAACGGCTGCGTAAGGAGGCCCCGGTTCTGTATGTTCCGGAAAGCCCCTACGGCCCTTACTGGTCGGTTACCAAATATCGCGACATTGTCCAGGTCGAAGTGAACCACAAAGCGTTTTCCTCGTCCGACGAGCTTGGCGGCATCATGATCAACGATGCACCAAAGGGCATGGAACGCACCAGTTTCATCCGCATGGACCCGCCTGATCACGATGTGCAGCGCCGGGAGGTTGCCTCCACGGTCAATCCAGCCACCCTGGCGAAAATGGAAGACCTGATCCGCACGCGTACCAACATGGTGCTGGACGGATTGCCGCGCGGTGAATCATTCAACTGGGTCCAACGTGTTTCGATCGAGCTTACATCGATGATGCTCGCAACTTTGTTTGATTACCCGATCGAACACAAGGCGCGGCTGATCCGCTGGTCGGATACGTTCATCTGCGACCTTAACGCCCCCGACGCACCCGTGCGCACCGAAGTGGAACGCTACGCAGAACAGATGCGATTCACCGAACATATGAACGAGATCTGGGAAGACCGCGCCAAGAAACCAAAAAGTTTCGACGTGATCTCCATCCTTGCCCATGGCGAGGAGACGAGCAAGATGACGTTGCGGGAGCGTATGGGAATTCTGATCCTGTTCCTTGTCGGCGCCAACGACACGACACGCAATTCCATGAGCGGCGGATTGTGGGGTCTCAGTCAGTTCCCCGAGCAGATGCAGAAACTGCGGGACAATCCTGAACTGGTCACCGGCGCGGTGTCGGAGATCGTGCGCTGGCAGACGCCGGTGATCCATATGCGGCGGACAGCGGTCGAGGACGCCGTGATCGGCGGCAAGCAGATCAAGGCCGGTGAAAAGGTCGTGATCTGGTATATCTCGGGCAATCGCGACGAGGAAGCGATCGAGCGGCCGAACGAATTCATCGTCGATCGCAAGCGTCCGCGCGAACACATGTCGTTCGGGTTCGGCATCCATCGCTGCCTGGGCAACCGCCTGGCCGAGATGCAGTTGCGTATCCTGTGGGAGGAAATCCTGCGGCGGGATATGAAGATCGAAGTGTTGGACAAACCGGTCTATGCCTACTCCAACTTCCTGCACGCCATTCGGAGTCTGCCAGTGCGAATCGCCGCCTGACACGCTGGCGGCTTTCATCCCGTCGGCATGCTTAAGCCTGACGTCATTGGCGGCCGGATCGTGTCATCACCGTCATGGCCGGGCATGTTCCGGCCATGACGACAAAGAGAAGTCGCCTACCCCTGTCCTGGCGCCAATGGGGCGAGCCGTTACCCGCCAGCGGCTCGGGCATCCAGTAATGGGTCCGAGCCGGACTGGCGATGGCGGAAGATCTGTCCAAAGCCGGTGACTGTCCGATCGCTTCCAAGCATACGCAACGCGTGCCAGACAAGAACCTGGTTACTGGTAATCACCGGCATCCCGAGTGACGCCTCCAGATCAGCGATCAACCCGGCGGATCGGATCGCCGTGCAACTGATGAAGCAGGCATCCGCCGAAACCCCCAACGCGGCCTGGTGCACCTGCGCGGCGATGGCATCGGGCGTGATGCGGGCCATTTCGGTGTTGGTATCCACTCCCAGGCAGTTGCCGCCGGTTACCGTCAGTCCATTGGCGGCAAGATAGTCGATTTCTCGCTGATGGACAGGCTGGATATAGGGCGTGACCAGCAATACGCGGCGTGTTTGCAGCGCCCTGAACGCCGCCAGGATCGCATCCGCTGTTGCGATGGCCGGTCGGCCGGTGGCGGCGGTAATGCGATCGCGGATCTCCCCCGCCAGATGCGGCGCGAAGGTCGATACTGCCGTGCAATGGAACGCGATCAGGTCAGGTTCCGCATGACCAAGTAACGACGCCGCATTGTCCAGGTCCGTCAGCATTGCCAGCAACGCGGCCTCCGAGCTGCCGCGCAACGCCAGCCGGGTGGTCAGCATCGTGACCTCGTCCGGCAGCATCGCCCGTAATTCCGTCTCCGCCACGCTGTTGCCCGAGGGCACCAGGACACCAAGCTGTTTGGTCCCATACATGATCATGCGGTGAACGCCGCGCTGATCGCCCCCAACGCGTTCAGCGCCGGCGGGAACCCGGTCAGCGGCGCCGTCTGGATGATCGCCTCCAGCACCTGCGTCTTGGTCAGGCCGATATTCAGCGCGGACTGGCCGAATTTCGCCACTTGCTCGGGTAGGCGCAGCGCGGTGAAGCAGGCGACGGCGACCAACGCGCGTTGCCGATGCTCCAGGCCCGGGCGAGACCATATCTCGCCGTATCCGTAACGGATCGCCGCCGGATACAACTGACCCGTCACCGGATTATCCGGCGACGCATAACCCAAAGCCGCTCGGCTACCATGCAGCGCCGCCATCAATGCGGCTCCCTGCCGGTCGAGTTCCTCCAGCGAGGCGCTTTCCGGCGGATCGGGCGGGAACGGGATGCCGCGCGCGGCGAAGATTTCACCGGCCAGTTCCAGGGTTTCCTCGGCGGCGGAAAAACCGGAATACAGACCGGCCTGCACCAGGATTTCCCGGATCGCCTCGGCGGTCAGGCCATGATCCAGTCCGGCCTCGATATGACGCCGCAGCGCCTTCAACCGAGGCCCCACGCCAAGCGCCGCGATCGAGCAGATCAGCCGGTCGGGGATCGAAAGGCCCGGGCGGGTCCAGATGCCGCCGTATGCGGCCTCGGTCAGCAGGTTCGCCAGACCAGGGGGCTGGGCGGCGGTTCCGAACAGACTCCGCAGCATGGTTTGCCCCAGGTGACGCAGGTCTGGTCGGGTCATTTTGTTTCTCCGTTCGGCATGCGTAGTGTTCGCGCGAACACGTCGAGGAGTCTACCCGGGAAGTTCCGCCGCCCTGGCTGGCATCCGAGCGGTTCGTTGCAATGTCCGCCGCCGGTTAACGTCGCGATCGATCGCTGGCGGCATGGTGTCCAGCATGAAAGTCGTTACTACGATGACCTTTGTTTCTCCAGCCTGACGCACTGTTAGTATCGATACCGGTCCGAGCTGACCGGCAATCAAAACCCCTGCCGGGCGATGTCCATGGCGAAGTAAGTCAGGATCAGGTCGGCACCGGCGCGCTTGATCGCACCCAGGCTTTCCCGCACCACCCGATGCTCATCGATCGCACCGGCCAACGCGGCGAACTTAATCATCGCATATTCGCCGCTGACCTGGTACGCCGCCAGAGGCAGCAGACTGCGCTGGCGGATCTGCGTCAGCACATCCAGATACGGCATCGCCGGCTTCACCATCAGAATGTCGGCACCCTCGGCCTCATCGCTTTCTGACTCCCGCAGCGCTTCCCGCCCATTCATCGGGTTCATCTGATACGACTTGCGATCACCGTCCAGCTCGCACCCGGCCGCAACCCGGAACGGCCCGTAGAATGCCGAGGCGAACTTCGACGAATACGCCATGATCGGAATGTTGCTGAACCCGTTGCCATCCAGCGCCGACCGGATCGCCGTCACCTGCCCGTCCATCATCGACGACGGCGCGATCATGTCCGCGCCCGCCTGCGCCGCGACCACCGACTGTTTGGCCAGATTCTCGATCGTATGGTCGTTATGCACATCCCCACCATGGATCACCCCGCAATGCCCGTGCGAGGTGTATTCGCAGAAGCAGGTATCCGAGATCACCATCAACTCCGGTGCCGCGTCCTTGGCGCGCTTGATCATCCGCGCCAGCAGCCCGTCCTTGTTCCACGCATCGCTGCCGGTGTCGTCCTTGTGGTGGCTGACGCCGAACGTCATCACCGCCTTGATCCCGGCCGCCGCGATCTCCTTGATCGCCACATCCAACTTGCGTTCGGGGATGCGAAACACCCCCGGCATGGACTCGACCGGCGCGAAGTCGTCGAGTTCCTCCTCGACAAAGATCGGATAAATCAAATCGTTCACCGAAACGGTGTGTTCCTGCAGCAGATCGCGCATCACCTGGCTGGATCGCAGGCGGCGCAGGCGCATCGTCGGAAAGCTGTTGACCACGTCGGTAAATCCCTAGGCGAGCGGCGAGGGCTTCGGCCGCGTTCCATCCAGGAACCGATCATAGCGGAAAGGCGCCGGATCGACCACCGGCGTTTCCCCCATCACCAGTTCCGCCATCAACCGCCCGGCCGCCGGCGCGATACCGAATCCATGACCGCTGAATCCGGTGGCGATGAAAAACCCCGGCAGCGCATCGACGCCCGAGATGACCGGGATGGCGTCCGGCGTCACATCGATCATCCCGCCCCAGGTCTGCCTGACGCGCATGGCGTGAAAAACCGGAAATGCGTCCGTCACACTGGCGCGGGCCTGATCCAGCATGGGTTGATGGGCCGGCGGGTCAAGAATCCGCATCGCCTCAAACGGCGACGGCTGGTCCAGCTTCCATGTTCCAGCACCAACCAAATCCTGGAAGAACCGGCGGCCGAAGCGCAATTTGACCGCGTTTCGTTGCATCCGCAGGGCCGGCAGGAAATCGCGCAGCAAACGAAACGATGCCGGGACTATATCCATGATGTTGCTGCCCCAGGTCGCGACCGTGTAGCCGCCATCCAGGCGTTTGCGCAGGCCGAACCCGGTGGCGCCGGCTGACGCTTCCGGTCCGCCCGGCAGCGGTTCGGTGCGCATGACCGACGACAACACCTGCAACTGCGGCAACTTCAGGTGAAGCGGGCGGCAGAACAGCCGCGACCAGGCGCCTCCGGCCAGCACCACTGCCTCGCATGCAATGGTACCCCGCTCGGTTACCACCCCGGTGATTCGACCGCCCGCGGTTTCGACCCCCCGCACAGCGCATTGGGTCAGGATCGTCGCGCCCAACCGCCGCGCGCCCTCGGCGATCGCCGGCGCCGCGCTGGCCGGTTCCGCTCTTCCGTCGCTGGGGGTGAACAGCGCGCCTGACCAGGGGCCCGCGAGGCCGGGGAGTACGCGGTTCATCTGGTCGCGGGTCAGCAAGCGGCTGTCGATGCCGGTTGGCTTGCCGACCTGCTGATGCCAGGCCTCGCGCTTTGCCAGTTCCTTCGGGGTGCGGCACAAATAGACGATGCCGCTGCGGCGGAATCCGGTTTCAGCTCCAACGAGGGAATTCATTTCCGGCCAGAGCCGCAACGCTTCGATCGCGAGCGGCATTTCCCGCGGGTCGCGGCCCATCTTGCGGCACCAGCCCCAGTTGCGGCTGGACTGCTCGCCGGCGATCTCGCCCTTTTCGCACAGCACGACCCGGACGCCTTTGCGCGCCAGGAAGAACGCGGTGCAGACGCCGATGATGCCGCCGCCGATGACCACGACACTGGTTTCAACGGGCATAGTGGAGTCGCCCGGGACGCGATCGACAGGAGGGGCCATGCTCTGGAGTCCGGGATGGTCGGGGCAGGGTGCCCGGAGCCGTTTCAGGGTGATTGGAACCGATCAGACCCCACCGTAATGGCCATCACGGTGGCGGCCTGTTTGGCGGTTGCGGTCAGTCCGGCAGAAGCTGGTACATTTTGCCGTCGAAGCGGGCCAGCCGCATGCTCTTCATTGGCCGGATGTCCGTCGGCGTCGTGCCGATCTTGATCCCTGGCAGGACCATCGGCAGCGTCGTGGTATCCGGCAGGTTGGTCGCCGCCTGCATGATGTTTTCCCGCGACAGGTCGTTTCCGGCCTGTTTCAGCACCACTACCAGGGCCTGCGCCATGGTGTAGCCATAGGCCCACACCGGGTTCGCAGGGTCGCTCTCGGGCGCGTATTTCGCACGCCACGCCTGGAAATCCTTCATCCCGGCATCGTTGGCCCAACCCGGATCGGTCGGGTCTTTCAGATACTGGCCGGTGATCACGCCGATGGATTTTTCCAGCCCGGCGGACTCCAGAGCCGGCTTCACCCCCGAGCCATTGGAATCGATAATGTGCAGCGGATGCCAGTCGATATCCGCCGTTTTGCGGATCGACATGGCGGAGAACTTGGGCGTGCTGGCGTCAACAAATACATCGACTCCCGCGGCCTGCAACTGCAATACCTGGGAATCGACGGTCGGGTCCGACACCTCATAAGACAAATTCTTGACGACCATTTTGTCGAACTTGTCACCCAGCCCGTCTTTGAGCCCGTTGACGTAATCCCGGCCGAGATCGTCGTTCTGATACAGAATGCCGATCTTCCCGTCGGGCTTATTCTTCAGAATATATTTTGCGAACATCTGCCCTTCCAGGCGGTAACTCGGTTGGAAGGGAATGCTCCATGGATAGGCCGCCGGATCGGCGACGAACATCGAGGCGCCGGAGCCGAGCCAGATGTCGGGCACTTTCTTTTGGTTGATGTATTTGCGGATCGCGGCATTGGGCGCGGTGCCGATGGTCTGGAACAGGAAGGCGACCTGCTCATCCTCGACCAGGCGGCGTATCACCTCGACCGATTTCGGTGGGCTGTAGCCGTCATCGAGCGCGATCAGGTTGATCTTGCGGCCGTTGATGCCGCCCTGATCGTTGATCATTTTGAAATATCCGGATTCGGCGGTGGAGATTTGGCCATAAACGCTGGCCGGACCGCTGAAGGGGGCATTTTGGCCGATCTTGATCTCGGTGTCGGTCACGCCAACCACCGTCTTTTGTGCCAGTGCAGGCAGTGCCGACAAGCCGAACAGCAGGGTCAACGCGGCGCTACCAAGTCTGGTCATGATAGGAATCCTCCCGATTTTCCGGCACTGTGGAAGGTGTTGCGATTCAGCGCAAGCCGGGGCGTTGGTGTCACCCGGGGGGAGGAGGACGGATTTGAGCGGTCTGATCAAACGCAGCTTTTCGTTGGCCGGACATCGGACCAGCGTCGCGTTGGAGGAGGCGTTCTGGACCGCGCTGTCACGCATGGCGGACGTGCGGGGTCAAAGCCTGTCCGCACTCGTGGCGGCCGCGGATTCTACGCGGCGGCCGGATCAACCGTTGGCATCGGCGCTTCGGGTGATGGCGCTGCTGGCCAATGCCGGCGGCTGACCGGGCGCCTCTTCGCGGGGCACAGCGGTCAGGACAATCAGCCTGGCTGCTCGGCCGCGATCAGCTTCAGTTTCGCGCGGGCATCGTCGGGGATCGGCACCGGCTTTTGGATGCCGCGCGCTACAAAGACGTGGACGAAATGACCTTCGGCGGCGGCGACATCGTCATCGTTGCGAAAGGCTCCGATTTCGTATCGAACGGAACTGCGTCCGATGCTCGCGACGCGGATACCGACATGCACCCGATCCGGAAACGCCAGCGAGGAATGATACCGGCAGGCGACCTCCGCCACCACGCAATGCACCGGCCCGTCCAGCAAGCCGACCACCTTCTCGGTCATTTCGTAATAGGTGACGGCGGTGTCGAAAAAGGAGAAGTAGTTGACGTTGTTGACATGCTGGAACACGTCATTGTCCATCCAGCGTGTGGTGATGGCATGGAACCAGCGGTAATCGGCGCGGTGTCCGGGTGGCGGGCGGCTCATTTCGGGCGGAATCCTGTTTGGATAATGGTCGTTCGTTCTCTTACCTGACCGGCCGGCCATTGGACAGCGTCGCCGCCTCGGGCTACACGGCGCCGCCTGCCCGCGAAAGGACCGCCGTGCCGTATCGCCTGAAGACCTGGACGCTGGTTTTGCTGGCTGTCGTGCTGCTGCCCGGTTTGGCCCGCGCGCATGCGATCCTGGAGGAAAGCGCGCCGCCGGCCGGCGGTGTCGTAAAGCCCGGCGCGCTGACCCTGCGCTTTCGCTATAACAGCCGGATCGACCGGGGCCGTTCTCGGCTGACGCTGATCCGGGCGGATCGCACGAAAGACACCATTCCGATCGAGCGAGGCGGCCCGCCCGACATCGTTGGCGCGCGTCTCGACCTGACGCAAGGCGCGTATGTCGTTCGCTGGCAGGTCCTGGCGGTGGACGGGCACATTACCCGGGGTGACGTTCCTTTCACCGTTACGGCGCCCTGACCCATGGACCTGCTTGTCGATCTGTTCGGTTACCTGTCGATCATCGTTCACGGCCTGACGATCGTATCGCAGTCGATGGCGCTGGGTGGCGCGCTGTTCCTGGTGCTGCTGGTCCGGCCGCTGGCGCCGCAGTTGGGACGCTTCGGGATCGCCGCCGGCACCGCCCGCATCGCCGGTTACGCGGCCCTGGCCCTGTTGCTGTGCGAGGCGGCCACCGTCGCGCTGCAGGCGGCGGTGCTGATGGATACCGTCGATCTGGATTTTCGCAATGTCCTGAGCGCGGATTTTGCAATCGCCGGTATGGTCAAGACCGTTGCCGCCGCCGCGATGGCCGGCGTTTTGCTGGGATTGCGCGACCGGGCGCCGGCGGTGCCGCTGCTGGCGTTGACGCTGATCGAACTCGCCGCCGCCACGCTGACAACTCACGCCGCGGCGCGCCTCGATAGCCGGAGTTGGCTGTTGGCCGTGGAGGGTCTGCACCAGCTTGGCGCCGCCATCTGGATCGGCGGGATACCGTGTTTCCTTTTGGCGCTGTCGCGGGTGCGGGATGGGGCGGCGTTCCGGCTGGTCGGCAGCCGCTTTTCCCGCATGTCGATGGCCGGCGTGGCCTGCATCCTGGTCAGCGGCATCACCATGAGCGTGCTGTATATCGGAAGCTGGCAAGCGCTGTACGGCACCGCGTTCGGCGTCATGGTCGGCGCCAAGATCGGCATGTTCCTGATGCTGCTGGCGCTGGGCGGCATGAATTTCCTGTTGGTGGAGCGGCTGCGTGCCAACCCCGCCACATCCGTCAACCGTCTCCGTCGCTTCGCGGAAGTGGAGTTCGGTATCGGCATCGCGATCTTCTTCGCCGCCGCGTCGCTGACCTCGGTGCCGCCCGGCGTGGACCTGACGCAGGACCGGGTGAGCTGGCAGGAGATCGTGGAACGCAACACCCCCGAATGGCCGCGCCTGAACAGTCCGGATCACGATTCGCTGGCGCTGCCGTCGTTGCAGGCGAAGTTGGATGCCGAAGCCAGGGCGAAGCAGGCGGCGCCTCAGGTGGCGTTCATACCGGGGGCAGGGGACCTGCCGCCGCGCAATGCCGACGACATTGCATGGTCGGAATATAATCACCACTGGTCCGGCCTGTTCGTGGTTGCGGTCGGCCTGCTGGCATTGCTGAACCGCGCCGGGCTGCGTTGGGCTCGGCATTGGCCGCTGAGTTTCCTCGGCCTGGCGGTGTTCTTGTTCTTTCGGTCCGATCCTGAGACCTGGCCGATGGGCGATATCGGGTTCCTGGAGAGTTTCCGCGATGTGGAGGTGGTGCAGCACCGGTTTTTCGTGCTGCTGCTGGTGGTTTTCGCCCTGTTCGAGTGGCGGGTGCGGGCGACGAACTGGACCAATCGCCGGGCCGCGCTGGTGTTCCCGCTGCTATGTGCCGCAGGCGGAACGATGCTGTTGACCCACAGCCATGCGATCGCCAACGTGAAGGATCAGTTGTTGATCGAACTGACTCATACGCCGCTGGCTCTGGCCGGGATCGCGGCGGGCTGGGGACGCTGGCTGGAGATCCGGTTGAACCCGCGGGAGAATCCTGTGGCGTGGCAGATCGCCGGCTGGGTCTGGCCGCTGTGCATCCTGTTCTGCGGGCTGCTGCTGCTGGGGTATCGGGAGGTTTAACGCGCCCTGGTGCTATTCCGCGGCGACAACAGTTTCGTTCCGGATAGTGGTGGATGGTGCCTGTTCGGCATCAAGCGGGAGCGACGGCAAAGTCGCATTGCCATGCTTTCGCAACATGTCCGCGATTTCGCCGGCCGGCCGGGGTTTGCTGAAAAAATATCCCTGAATTTCACCGCATCCTTCCAGACGAAGCGCGTTCAGTTGGTCTTCGG
>JAYUEJ010000552.1:0-4318 GCA_043739265.1 Rhodopila sp.
CCAGTATTGACGATGTAAATCATCGCACCGTCGTCCAGGCGCACGAGGTAGCGGGCATCCAGCATGGTGTAACCGTCCGGGCGAATCAGTTGGTAATCCGCACCGGCTGGCAGGACGGCACCCTGAAGCCGCGGGCCGGACATGCGACCCCCGAGAATGGGGACGACTCGGCGCAGGCCGTCCAGGGTTTCCCCGACAGTGATGGGTTGGCCGACCAGGATGGTGACATCGGCGATACGGGGAGCATGGGGGACATCGTGGTCTCCGTCGGCGGAGCGCGGGGCCGAACACAGTGCGGGGCGCTCGGGTGAACCAAAAAGTTGGAACGCCAAGGTCGCCAAGGAACCGCGTTCGCCGTCGATTATCGAGGCGTGGCCGATTTCAACCGGTGCCTTAGCCGGTCCGATGCTGATTCATCCGCCCATCTTGGCGACCTCGCTGGCGACTTTGGCGACCTTGGTGTTGGCCTTTTTCTTATTCACCCGATTGCCCTGGAATGTTCCGACTCGTTCATCGTTGGGCGTCACCCCGCGGCATTGCCGTACAGCGCGTCATCGCAACCAATCAGCGCCAACGTCGATGGAACCACAAATATTGTCCTGGATTTTCGCGGATCCACCCTTCGATGATCGTCGTGATCATCTGCGTCGCCGCCGCAACATCGATCTGACCGTCGGCGGTTCGGGGCAGTTCGTACGGGCCGAAGCCCTCCACGCGAAAGCGGTGGTTCGGCAAGCGGATCACCCGGACGCCTACGACGGGGCAATCGAACCGCCGGGCCAGCCGCGCGATGGAGGGGTTGGCCTTGCATCGCCGGCCGAAGAACGTGACATCGACGCCGCGGGAGAAATGCTGGTCCACCAGCATGCCCAGGTGTTCGCCGGCGGATAATGCGGCGGCCATCTCCAACGCGGCCTGGGCGCGGGTGCGGATCAGCCGGCCCATCAGCGGCGCTCGGATTCGGACGATCTCCTTCGCCACCGCCTTGTTGTTGGGCATCCGGTAAACGACCGCGGACGGCAAGCCGTGGGCGGCGGCGGCGATGGCCGGCAGTTCCCAGTTCGCCAGATGCGCGGCGAAGCACAAAGCGGGCTTGCCGTCGGAGCTCAGCATTTCGAACAACGCGGTGCTGTCGGTTTCAATATGGCCGGTATTCGGACGGTCCAGATCGAAATCCCAGATGCGGGCCATATGCACGTATTCACCGGCTACGCGGCCCAGGTTTTCCCAGGCTTCGCGTAATGTCGCCTCGATCCAGGCCGCGTCCCTGTCGGGGAAGGCGGCGCGCAGATTGGCCTGGCCGATGCGGTGCGCCGGCAGCCAGGGGCCGATCCGGCGGGCAATGCCTCCGACAAAATCCGAGGCTCGATCCGGGTTGGCGCGACGCAGCAGCCAGATCAGCCATTTGACCAGGCGACCGAGGATACGCTCCCCATAAAGGTCCAATTGGCGGCGCATCCGGGTCAGAGTTCGACCACGATCTTGCCGAACACGTCACGGGTTTCCAGCCGCTCCACGCCGGCGCGGACATCTTGCAGGCCATAGACAGTGTCGATGACGGGTTTCACGCCGGATGCGATGCGGTCCAGGGCGCGGGCCAGCGCGGACATCGGCGCACCGAAAGAGCCGGTGATGCGGTATTGCTGCTGGAACAACTGCATCAGATTGAGGCTGGCGGAAGGCCCCGACGTCGCGCCGCAGGTGACCAGCCGGCCGCCGCGCTTCATCGACAGCAGCGATCCGTTCCAGGTGTCGGCGCCGGTATGCTCGAACACCACATCGACGCCCTTTTTCTTGGTCAGCTTGCGCACCACGCCCTCAAACCGGTCTTCGCGGTAGTTGATAACGTGATCGGCGCCGAGGGTTTTCGCCCGTTCGGCCTTGTCGGCGGAACCGACGGTGGTGATGACGGTGCAGCCGATGGATTTGGCGATGCGGATCGCGATGCTGCCGATGCCGGAGCCGCCAGCATGGACCAGGACGGTTTCCCCCGGTTCCAGGTGGGCGTTGTCGAACAGCATGTGCTCGACCGTGCCGTAGGCGACGGCGACGCAGGCGGCGTCCTGCATGGAGACGCCATCGGGGATTTTGACCAGCAGCCGAGCCGGGTGGTTGGTCAGGTCTTCGGCGAAACCGTCGATATGGAAGCCTCTTACGCCGGCGACGTTTTCACACAAATTGTCGCGGCCGCGCCGGCAGGCGGCGCATGTGCCGCAGGTCAGGGCGGAATACGGAACGACGCGGTCGCCTGGTTGAACGTTGATGACATTGGCACCGACGGCGACGACCTCGCACGATGCTTCGGCACCGACGGTCAGCGGGTAAAGGCGCTTGGCGAACGCCATGCCGCGGAATCCCCAGACGTCGATGTGGTTCAGGCCGACGGCGCGGACACGAAGCTGGGCTTCTTCCGGGCCCGGGGGGGCTGGGGCGTCACGCTCCACCAACGCGACCTGACGGTCGGCGAGAAGCTGGAGCGCGCGGATCATGGCCATCGGATAGGAATCCTGGAGGGTTCGTGGGCTGTCCAGTAAGCGGGGTTCACGGACAGGGCAATCCATGAGTATCGCTGATTTGGCCAGCTTGGATGGGCAGGCGTTAACCAATTGTTCAGCCATTCCGCCTAAAACGAAAAAACCGGTCGGGATCGGCCCGACCGGCTTACTCGTGGAGAATGCGATGCTACAACATCTCAGGCTCTTGCTGAGGATAGTGGTGAAGATCAGCGTAAAAGTCAAGATCGTCATCGTCCGAAAGTAGGGAGTTGGCTGGCCCGGTAACGGGTCAGCCGCTTCCGCGTGGCGACTTTGGTCGCCGCCTAAAGGCCCATGTAGGCTTCCTGGATCTCGCGATCTCCGCGTAGCGACGCGGCCTCACCGCTGCGTACGATGCTGCCGTGATCGAGTACGTAGGCACGGTCCGCGACTTCCAGCGCCTCGGTCACGTTCTGCTCGACGAGTACGATGGTCAGCCCGTCCTGCCGGGCAAGGCGCGTCACGATGTCGAACACGCGTCCGACCATCAGCGGCGAAAGCCCAACCGACGGTTCGTCCAGCATCAGCAGCGCCGGCTTTGCCATCAGCGCCCGGCCGATGGCGCACATCTGGCGCTCGCCGCCCGACAGGCGGCCGGCGAGCTGGGTTCGGCGCTCTTGCAGGACAGGGAACATCGCCATCACTTCGTCCAGCCGCTTCGCCATGCCGGCGCGCGCCCTGGAGGCGAAAGCACCGAGCTGCAGGTTCTCCTCGACCGTCATAAACGGGAACAGCCGGCCGCCCTCGGGCACGAGGCAAAGGCCGTCGGACGCCAACCCATACGCGGGACGCCGGTCGATCGGGGTTCCCCGGAAAGTGATCCGTCCCGCGGTCGGGCGCACCAATCCGGCGATGGTGGACAGCAGCGTCGTCTTGCCCGCGCCGTTCGCCCCCACGATGGCGACGATTTCGCCCAACCGGGCCTCGAACGACACGTCCCGCAGCACGGCGGCGTCGCCGTAGCCGGCCGACACATGCTCAACCGTCAGCAGAGGCGTCGTCATGCGCGGCTCCTGCCGACATAGGCCTCAAGCACACGCGGATCGCTCAGCACCTCGTCCGCGGTGCCTTCCGCGAGCATCGCCCCGCGGTCGAGTACGATGACCCGGCGCGCGAAGCTGCGGACGACCTTGAGGTTGTGCTCGATGACGAGAAAGGTGTGCCCCTCGTGATTGAGCCGCTTCACCAGTTCGGCCACCTCGACCACCTCGGTCGGGTTGAGACCGGCCATGACCTCGTCGAGCAGGATGATGCGCGGTTCGGTCGCCAGCGCCCGCGCGACTTCAAGCCGCCGGCGCTCGTTCAAATTCATGACTCCGGCGCGGATGCCGGCGCGGGACGACAGGCCGACCATATCCAGCACCTCCGCTGCCCTGGCCGCGGCGCCGACCAGGCCGGGGTGGCGCAGAAAGGCCCCGACCATCACGTTCTCTAGCGCCGTGAGGGACAGCAGGGTTTGCGAAATCTGGAACGTTCGCCCGAAACCGAGCTGCGCGCGGCGGTGCGGCGGCATGCGGCTGACGTCAATGCCATCGAACACCACCCGCCCGTCGCTGGGCATCAGCTGCCCGGTCAGCAGGTTGAACAGCGTCGTCTTGCCGGCGCCGTTCGGGCCGATGATGCTGACCAGTTCGCCCGGTTGCACGTCGAAACGCAGTTGGTCCACTGCGAGCAGCCCGCCAAAGCGCTTCGATACCGCTTGCACGGACAGCAACGGGGCGCCCATCAGCCGGCCCTCCGCCGCAAGACGTGGTTCAGGGTGCCGACGATGCCACGCCGCAGGA
>JAYUEJ010000553.1:0-4308 GCA_043739265.1 Rhodopila sp.
TGGAGGGGCCGTCGTTCGATCGGGCGGGGAACCTGTTCTGTGTCGATGTGCAGGCGGGGCGTATCTACCGGATATCGCCGGACAAGCGGTGGGATGTGGTGGTCGAGTATGACGGGGTGCCGAATGGATTGACGTTTCACCCGGACGGGCGGGCTTTTGTCGCTGACCGCAAGAATGGTCTGATGGTGTTGGACCCGTTTCTCGGAACCATTGAAACGGTGTTGAGCGGGCCGCGGGCCGGGGAGCGGTTCAAGGGGTTGAACGATCTGCACTTTGCCCGCAACGGCGATTTATACTTCACCGACCAGGGGCGGACGGGTTTGCAGGACCCGACCGGGCATGTCTATCGGCTGACGACGGAAGGGCGGCTGGACACGATCGTTGCAAACGCTCCTGGTCCGAATGGGCTGGTGCTGTCGAAGCGGGAGACTGCGTTGTTCGTGGCGGTGACGCGGGCGAACGCGATCTGGCGGGTGGATCTGGACGATCCGGCGCTGCGGGTGGGTTTGTTCGTGCAGTTGCCGTGCGCGGGGCCGGACGGGCTGGCGTTGGACGTGGACGGGAACGTGGTCGTTGCCCATCCGACGCTGGGGGCGGTCTGGGTGTTCAGCCGGACGGGGCAGCCGCTGCATTATATCAAGAGCTGTGCCGGGGATATGACGACGAACATGGCTTATGGCGGGGATGACAACAGGACGCTTTTCATTACGGAGTCGCGGAGCGGATCGGTGTTGTCTGTTTCGTTGCCGACGGCGGGGGTGGCGATGTTTGGCATGGGCGCCAGTTAGAATCAGAAGTAAAATAACGAAGGCTATGGAAATGGTCGGGGCGCCCGTTACGCCCCCACCAAACCGCGGGCGAACTCCTCGGCATCGAACGGCCGCAGGTCGCCGACTTGTTCTCCGACGCCAACAGCGTGAACCGGCAGCCCGAAGGTTTCCGCGAGTGCCACGACGATGCCGCCGCGGGCGCTGCCGTCCAGTTTGGTGACGACCAGGCCGGTGACGGCGACCATCTCCTTGAACACTTTCACCTGTTGCACGGCGTTCTGCCCGGTGGTGGCGTCCAGCACCAGCAGCACGGAATGTGGCGCGGTGGCATCCTGTTTGCGCAGGACGCGAATAATTTTCGCCAGTTCGTCCATCAGCGCGGCCTTGTTGTGCAGGCGGCCGGCGGTATCGATCAGCAGCACATCCGCGGCGTCCGCCCGTGCTTTCGTCAGCGCATCGAACGCCAGTCCGGCCGAGTCCGCATTCGGCGCGCCCGCGACCACCGGCGTGCCCGTCCGCTCCCCCCAAATCTGCAACTGCTCTACCGCTGCTGCTCGGAAGGTGTCGCCGGCTGCCATGATCACGCGCTTGCCCTGGTCGTGAAACACCTGCGCCAGCTTGCCGATGGTGGTGGTCTTGCCGGTGCCGTTGACGCCAACCACCAGCACCACATGCGGTTTGTTGGCCGGGTCGAGCTGCAATGGCACGGCGACAGGGGCCAGGATCGCCGCGACTTCCTCGGCCAGGGCCTGCTTGATCTCCTCGTCTGTCACTTCTTTACCGAAACGGGTCCGCCGGAACGTCGCGATCATGCGGCGCGCCACTTCGGTGCCGAGGTCGGCGGAGATCAGCAGATCCTCCAGTTCCTCCAGGGCTTCGTCGTCCAGGCGCCGCTTCTTGAAAACCGCGGAGATGCCGCCGGCCAGTTTCTGGGTGCTGCGCGACAGTCCCTGTTTCAGGCGCGAGAAAAAACCACCAAGCGCCATCAGGCTACCTCTGCAAGTAATGATTTTTCAGTAACGCCGGTTATCAGCGCCCGCACCAGCTGGCCGGGCGCCTGTGCCCGCGCCAATCGAACCGGTGCGAAATGTTCGCTGTGACCGGCGTTTTCGGACTCCGTCAGCAACGACACGGTGCGGCCAACCTGACCGGCAAAGAAACGCCCCGCAACGACGTCTCCGGCTGCACGCAATGCGGCAGCGCGGGCCTTGCGCACCGGTTTTGGCACGGATGGCATGCGGGCGGCCGGGGTACCCGGGCGTTCGGAGTAAGGAAACACATGCAGATAGGGCAGGGCGGCTTCCTCAACGAACCGCAAAGTCTCGTCGAACAGCGCGTCCGTTTCGGTTGGGAAACCGGCGATCAGGTCGGCGCCGATGGCGATGCCGGGGCGAAGGTCGCGGGCGCGGCGGACGACTTCCATCGCGCCGGCTCGCAGGTGGCGGCGGCGCATGCGCTTCAGGATCAGGTCGCTGCCGGCCTGCAGGGACAGATGCAGATGCGGCATCAAACGCGGTTCCTCGGCGATCAGGCGCCACAGATCGTTGTCGATCGCAGCCGGATCGATCGAGGACAGCCGCAACCGGGGCAGTTCCGGCACCGCCAGGAGCACCCGCCGTATCATCTGTCCGAGCGAAGGGGCGCCCGGCAGGTCCGGTCCGTAAGAGGCGACATCGACGCCGGTCAGCACGATTTCCTGAAAGCCGCCGGCGACCAGTGTGCGGACCTGATCGGCGATGACGCCGATGGGGACGGATCGATTGGGGCCGCGGCCGAACGGGATGATGCAGAAGGTGCAGCGGTGATCGCAGCCCTGTTGCACCTGAACGAATGCCCGCGCTCGGCTGGCGAATTCGGTGACCAGATGGGCGGCGGTTGCGCGCGCCATCATGATGTCGGAAACGGCCGATCCGGCGCCTTGCAGCCAGCTTTCCGGCTTCAGCTTGTCGTCGTTGCCCAGAACGCGGTGTACGTTCGGCAATGCCGCCCATGACGCGGGATCGATTTGTGCGGCGCAGCCGGTGACGACGATGCGTGCTTCGGGGCGTTCGCGGGCGATTTTACGGATTGCCTGACGGGCCTGGCGTTCCGCCTCGGCGGTCACGGCACAGGTGTTGACGATGACGGTGTCGGTCGCGGCGGCTGACAGGTCGCGCATGACCTCGCTTTCGTAGGCGTTCAGGCGGCAGCCGAAGGTGAGGATATCGACGGTCATGCCACGACCCCGGAGAAAATTGTCGCAACCGGCCCGGTCATCAGCACATGGCCGTCGTCGCGCCATGCGATCTCCAGTGCGCCGCCATCGACGATCACCGTGGCATGGCGGTTGGTCAGGCCGCGGCGGACGGCGTTGACCAAGGTGGCGCAAGCGCCTGATCCGCAGGCCAGGGTCAGGCCGGCGCCGCGTTCCCAGAGTTTCAGGCGGATCGTCGCGGGATCGAGGATTTGGGCAAACCCGATATTGGCGCGCTGCGGAAAAAGCTCATCATGTTCCCACTTCGGGCCGAGCACGGTCACCGGTACTGCGTCAAGATCGGCGACGAAGAAGGTTGCATGCGGGTTGCCCATGCTGGCGGCGGCGGGTTTGCCGGGCAGGTCCAGCCGCAATGTGTCCATCGGGCGAGACAGCGGGATGTCGGCCCAGTCCAGGCGCGGCGGACCCATATCGACCTGGATCAACCCGTCGGACCGGCGAATGGCGAGCAAAGTGCCGGAAATCGTACGAACCGAAACGGCGTCGTGACCGGTTTCTCGCATCAGAACAGAGGCGACGCAGCGCGTGGCATTGCCGCAGGCGCCGGCCTCGGATCCGTCCGGATTGTAGATCCGCATGAAGGCATCGGGGCCTTCGATGACGATGACCTGGTCGCAGCCGATGCCGGTGTGCCGGTCGGCCAGCGCGGCGGCGCGAACCGGCGTGATGCCAAGCGTGCTGGCTCGTGCATCAAGGATGACGAAGTCGTTGCCGCAGCCATGCATCTTCACGAACGGGATG
Source organism: Rhodopila sp. (assembly GCA_043739265.1). Taxonomy (GTDB): domain Bacteria; phylum Pseudomonadota; class Alphaproteobacteria; order Acetobacterales; family Acetobacteraceae; genus Rhodopila. The sequence continues at coordinate 3,766 of JAYUEJ010000553.1, forward strand.
GTCATGGCGCGGATATAGAGAAGTGCGCGCGGTTACGCCATGTCCTGGACGCAACCCCGGCCGGTCAGGCGGCGGCGGTGGACCGGATCGCGATCAATGCGGGGTCGTAGGTTACCGCCGCGAACAGGTCTTGCGTCGCGGACTCGCGGATCATGTAACCGCGGCCCCAAATCGTGCCGATTATTCCGTCGGCGCCGGCTCGGGCCAGTTTTTTTCTGAGTTTGCATACAAAAACGTCAATGATTTTAACCTCTGGTTCATCCATTCCACCGTAAAGGTGGTTCAGGAACGCTTCCTTGGTCAGGACCATCCCCTTGCGCAGAACCAGCAGCTCCAGGATCGCATATTCCTTGCCGGTCAGGTGGATATCCCGGTTGTCGATGGTGACTTCGCGGGTGTCGAGGTTCAGCTCCATCCGGCCGAGGCGGACAGTGGGCTGGCTGAAACCCTTGCTGCGCCGGACGATGGCCTGCATGCGGGCGAGAAGTTCCGCTTTGTCATACGGCTTGGTGATAAAATCGTCGGCGCCGAGACTGAGCGCTT
>JAYUEJ010000554.1:0-4305 GCA_043739265.1 Rhodopila sp.
GATTGGGGCGCTCGCCGATCAAGTGGGACAGATCGCTGCCCTGCTCTTCCTCAAACGACGAACCGAACGCTTCGGGGTGGGAACGGAGCGCCTCCAGACGAAGCGGACGCAACAGCGGCAAGTCACCTGGCAGCAGCGGACGAATCACCCAAGGAGGCGCGCCGTTCATCCCAGCGCCTCCGCGATCCGGCCTGCCAGGCGCCGGGCAACGTCGTCCTTCGGCAGACGCGGCCAGGTCTCAATCCCGGCGGCGGACACGATATGCACCGCGTTTTCCGCCCCGCCCATGATCCCGGTGGTTGGCGAAACGTCATTCGCGACAATCCAGTCGGCGTTCTTGCGGATCAATTTGGCCTGCGCGTTGGCCATCAGATCGTCGGTCTCGGCCGCGAAACCGACCACCAGGCGCGGACGATGCGGGCCCGCGACAGCGATCGTCGCCAGGATATCGGGGTTCGGAATCAACGTCAGGCCAGGCGGTAGCACACCGGCCTGCTTCTTGATCTTCCCGGTCGAGGCCTGCTGAACACGCCAGTCGGCGACGGCGGCCGCGAACACGGCGATATCGGCAGGCAGCGCGGATTGGCAGGCGTCCAGCATCTGCTCAGCGGTTTCGATGTGGCGGACGGTCACTCCGGGTGGATCGGGGACGGTCACCGGGCCGCATACCAACGTCACCCGCGCACCCAGTTCGGCCAGCGCGGCGGCAATCGCATGCCCCTGCCGGCCGGAGGACCGGTTGGCGATGTAGCGAACCGGGTCGATCGGCTCATGCGTGGGGCCGCTGGTGACCAGCGCATGCCGGCCGGTCAGAGGGCCAATCAGAATGCCCGGCGGCCGCAACAGAGCCTGGATCGCCGCCAGGATGTCGGGCGGTTCGGCGAGGCGGCCGGGACCGAATTCGTTGCAGGCCATGGCACCCTCGGCCGGCTGCACGATATGCACGCCGCGTTGGGCCAGGATGGCCATGTTGGCCTGCGTCGCCTTGTGCAGCCACATGCGGACGTTCATCGCGGGTGCGACCAGCACGGGCTTGTCGGTCGCCAGCAAAACGGTGGAGGCGAGGTCGTCGGCCAATCCGCCCGCCATCTTGGCCAGAATGTTCGCCGTGGCCGGCACCACGACCACGAGGTCGGCGGCGCGGGAGAGCTGGATGTGCCCCATCTCGGACTCGTCGGTGAGCGAGAACAGGTCGGTATAGACTTTCGATTCGCTCAGCGCCTGGAGCGAAAGTTGGGTGACGAACTGGCTGCCGTTGCCGGTCAGCACGCAGGTGACGCCAATGTCCTGGCGACGGAGCAGGCGGATCAGTTCCTGCGCCTTGAAGGCGGCGATCCCGCCGGAAATGATGAGCAGAACGCGCTTGCCGGTCATGGTTGGCGGCTCACGATGCTGGCGTGAGCTTGTTCGATCGTACGAATCACAGCCTCCATCCCGCGTGAATCGCGGCGATGCCCCCCGACAGATTACGCACGCTCACCCGCGCCAGCCCGGCGTCGCGCATCATGGCGGAAAGTGTCTCCTGATCGGGAAATGTGCGGATGCTTTCGGCCAAATAGCGGTAGCTGTCGGCGTCACCGGCGATCATGCGGCCCAGGCGCGGCAGCACCTTGAACGACCACGCATCATAGAGCGGAGTCAGGGCATGGACGGTAACGCGGGAGAACTCCAGGCACAGGAACCGGCCGCCGGGCTTCAGGACCCGTTTGGCTTCGCGCAAGACCGCGGATTTGTCGGTGCAGTTGCGCAGGCCGAACGCGATGGAAACCCGATCGACGCAGCGATCCGGCAGCGGCAGCTTCTCGGCGTCGGCGACGACCAGGCTGACGTCGTTGGAAAAACCTCGGTTCAGCGCGCGATCACGCCCGACCGAGAGCATGGCGTTGTTGATATCGGTCAGGAACACCTTGCCGCCGCCGCGCTTCAACCAGCCAAAGCTGATGTCGCCGGTCCCACCCGCCAGATCCAGCAGCGTGTGGCCCGGCCGTGGCTGCAGGTCGCTAATAAAAATCTGTTTCCAGACCCGGTGGATGCCCAGCGACATCAGGTCGTTCATCAGGTCGTAGCGCGGCGCCACGCTGTCGAAGACGGCGCGCACCATGCCGGCTTTTTCGGCTGGGGCAACCGAGCGGAAGCCGAAATCGACGGTCGTTGCAGGATTGTGGCTCATGGTCACACCGTATAGCCTGAAACCCACATATGCCGGAACTCCCCGAAGTCGAAACTGTGATGAGAGGCCTGCAGGCTCGCCTGGAGGGTCGCGTCCTGCGCCGTGCGGTCGCCCGCCGTCCGGATCTGCGCTGGCCGTTGCCGCCAGATTTGGTGGAGCGGTTGACCGGCGCCAGGGTCACCAGCTTCCGTCGGCGGGCGAAATATATCCTGATGCGGCTGGACAGCGGTTGGTCGGTGCTGATCCACCTCGGCATGTCCGGACGCATGCTGCTGGAACCGGTCGGCCGCAACGACATCACCCTGCATGAACACATCGAACTGGAAACCGATGACGGCTGGCGGGTCGGCTTCATCGATCCGCGCCGTTTTGGTTCAGTGGATCTGATCGAGACGGATCGGGAGGACCAGCACCGCCTGCTGGCCGGTCTGGGGCCGGAACCGCTGGACGACGCGTTTTCCGTCGCGCTGTTGTCGGCGGCGTTGGAGGGCAAGAAGACGCCGATCAAGAGCGCGTTGCTCGACCAGAAGATCGTTGCCGGTTTGGGGAATATCTATGTGTGCGAGGCGCTGTTCCGGTCAGGGATCTCGCCGCAGCGGCTGGCACACAGCATCCCGGGGGCGCGCGCCAAACGGCTGGTGCCGGCGATCAAGCAGACGCTGACCGAAGCAATCGCCGCCGGCGGGTCGTCGTTGCGCGACTATGTCCAAACGAACGGGGAACTCGGCTATTTCCAGCACGCCTGGAAAGTCTATGGACGCGAAGGCGAGTCCTGTCCCGGCTGCCAGGCCGACCCGTCCTGCGGCGGCGTGCGGCGGATCGTGCAGGCGGGTCGCAGCACCTTTTATTGTCCGCGGACGCAGCATTAAGCGATGCGTTGGCCGCCGCTTGCCCTGATCGGTACCGCGTTGCTGGCCGCTTTCATTGCCCTCGACGTCACTGTGCCGGCGCGCGCTGAGAACCTTCCGGTCGTGTACCGCGGACCGGGGTCACCGACAGCGGAATTCTCGGCGCCCTATGCCATCCGCGTCTTGCAAGGCGGCGTCGTGGTGGCGCTTTCCGGCAGTTTTTCCCGAGCCGTGCCGCAGACCTTCATCGCGGTACTGGCACAGGCGCCCGGGGTGCGGACGATCCGGTTGGACAGTCCCGGCGGCCTGGTCCAACCCGCGATGGAGGTAGCCTCGATCATCAAGGCGCGCGGACTGGACACTTATGTGGAGCGGTTCTGCGCCTCGGCCTGCACCCTGGCCTATCTCGGCGGCCGCCACCGCTTTCTTGGCCCGGCCGCGCGGCTGGGGTTTCACCAGGCGCAGGCGCCGAACACGCCCCCGGAACGGGCGGACCCGGTATTGCGTCAGGCTTACACGGCGTCGGGCGTGCCGCCGGCGTTCATCGACCACGTCCTGCATACGCCGCCACAGACGTTATGGTTTCCCACCCCGAAAGAGCTGACTGACGCGGGCATCGTGACCGGTCCGCCGCCGAAGGAACTTTCGGCAACGGACTCGGCAACCAATCAGGAATGGGCAGAGACGATCAAACAGATGCGCTGGGCATCGACTGACGCGCTGTCTCAGTTCGCCACGGCGTGGTCGGAGCTACTGGACCAGTTGCAAGCCGCCAGCCCGGAGATGTGCTGGGGTTACCTGCACCACGCGCCGGCCGATCTCGGCGCGCATGCCAGCCGCGCGACGCTGGATGCCTTGACCGCCGCGTTGCGGCGGGTACGCGACGACGTGGCACACGCGCCGACGGTTGGGATCGACGAGGCGGAGAAAACGCGGATTTTGGCGGTGCTGATCGACTCACTGCAAGCGGCCAGCCGAGGTCCGACGGTCGCGGCACTGCGACCGGACGGCGACCACGCCGCGTTCTGCCCGGCACTGCGCACAATGCTCAACGCGGCCCTGGCGCTACCCGGGCCTGACCGAGGTTCGGCCCTACACGCCCTTCTGGATGGGCATTGAGCCAGCCGACGGGGGCGATCGGGCGAATTCTGCCCATGGGTGCAACGGTCAGCACCGAAATCGAACCGTCGCCTTGCTTTCGCACCCGCGACAGGCCGTGTCGTGACGATAAACATTTCGTTCCGCCCCCATGCCGATCAGCTGCGTTCGATAACCCGCTATTTTCGT
>JAYUEJ010000555.1:0-12883 GCA_043739265.1 Rhodopila sp.
AAGCAGCAGGATCAGGCGCAACTTTCGAACGCGCAGGCTGATCTGGCTCGCTATACCTCACTGGTGCGGCAGGATTTCGCATCGCGCCAGCAACTCGAAACCCAGCAGGCCGTGGTGAAGCAGCTTTCGGCGACCATCCTGGGCGACGCAGCGCAAATCGAGGCGGCGCAGCTTAATCTCAGCTTTTGCTATATTCTGGCACCGTTCGATGGCCGTATCGGTTTGCGCAACGTCGATCCTGGCAACATCGTGCATTCGGCGGAGGCGACGGCGATCCTGTCGGTCACGCAGATTCAACCGATTTCCGTCATTTTCACGCTACCGCAGGATTCTCTGCCCGCGATCATGCAGGCGATGGAAAAGCGCACGCTGGATGCCGTGGTCTATGGCGGTGGCAATCAGACCGAACTCGACCGGGGTGTCTTGCTGACGCCGGACAACACCATCGACGTTACCACCGGCACGATCAGACTGAAGGCGACTTTTCCGAATGCGCACCGCGCGCTGTGGCCCGGCCAGTTCGTGAACGTCCGGTTGCTGCTGGGAACCGAGGCCAATGTCATCGCCGTGGCCGGGTCGGCGGTGCAGCATGGTCCCAACGGTCTTTATGTGTATCAGGTTGGACCGAACAACACCGTAGCGGTGCAACCGATCCAGGTCGCCCGCCAGGAAGCCGGCCTGTATATCCTGTCCGGCGGCCTCGCGGAGGGTGCGGTCGTCGTTGCGACGGGTCAATCCAGATTGCAGGCCGGGTCGCGTATCATGGTTCGAGAAGCCCAGGCGGCGCCGGCTGCTTCCACCAAATCCGGCAGTTAGTCGCAACGAAGGGGTCGGCCCGGGACATGAGCATTTCCACTCCCTTCATTCGGCGCCCCGTCGCGACGTCGTTGCTGACCGCGGCGTTGGTGCTGGTCGGCCTGGCGGCGTATCCGTTCCTGCCGGTGGCACCCTTGCCGCGAGTCGAGTTCCCCACGATCACCGTCACCGCCAACTTTCCCGGCGCCAGCCCGGAAACCATGGCCAGCACGGTGGCGCAGCCGCTGGAAAAGCAGTTCGCCCAGATACCGGGCATGGCGCAGCTCACGTCGGTGAACGTGCAGGGCCAGTCGCAGGTCATTCTGCAGTTCGATCTGGAGCGCAACATCGATGCCGCCGCGGGCGACGTGCAGGCCGCGATCAATGCCGCCAGCGGCCAGTTGCCGAAGACGCTGCCGTCCAATCCCACCTATCGCAAGACCAACCCGTCCGACTCGCCGATCCTTATTCTGTCCGTCCAGTCGGACGAACTGCCGCTGATCGCGGTGGACGATTACGCCGACGTGGTGCTGTCGCAGCAATTGTCGCAAATCGCCGGCGTGTCGCAGGTGCTGATCGGCGGCGAGCAGAAGCGCGCGGTCCGGGTGCAGGTCGATCCCGCCAAATTGGCCGCCATGGGCATGACGCTGGAAGACGTGCGCGGCGTGCTGGTCAACGCCACGGTCAACTCCCCCAAGGGCACCATCAACACGGACCAGCAATCGTTCACCGTCTATGACAACGATCAACTCACCAAGGCGGAGGAATACAACAACGTCATCCTGATGTGGCGCAACGGCGCGCCGGTGCGGGTCAGCGATATCGGTCAGGCGGTTGATGGGCCGGAAAACCAGCTTCTGGGCGGCTGGCAGAACGGCAAGCGCGGCATCCTGCTGGTGGTCTTCAAACAGCCGGGCGCCAACGTGATCGACACGGTGGACAGCATCAAGGCCGCGCTGCCGCATCTGGAGGCAGCGATCCCGCCATCCGTCCACGTCACTGTCGTGATGGACCGGACGTTGACAATACGCGCCTCGGTGGCCGATGTGCAGTTCACGCTGATCCTGTCCATTGCCCTGGTGGTAATGGTGATCTTCCTGTTCCTGCGCAGTTTCTGGGCGACGATCATCCCATCCATCACCGTGCCGGTGGCGCTGATCTGCACCTTCGCGGCCATGTTCCTGTTCGGCTACAGCATCGACAACCTGTCGCTGATGGCCCTGACCATCGCCGTCGGGTTCGTCGTGGATGACGCGATCGTCATGCTGGAAAACATCTTCCGCTACATCGAGGAGGGCATGGATCCGATGCAGGCGGCCTTGAAAGGCGCCGCCGAGATCGGCTTCACCATCATTTCCATCAGCCTGTCGCTGGTCGCGGTGTTCATTCCGCTGCTGCTGATGGGCGGCATCGTCGGGCGCCTGTTCCGCGAATTCGCCATGGTCATCACCATCGCGGTCATGCTGTCGGCGTTCATCTCGTTGACGCTCACGCCGATGATGTGTTCGCGGTTTCTCAAACATCACAGCGGCCGTCACAACTGGGCGTATCGCCTGGTCGAGCGCTTCTTTGACGGCTTGCTGGGGTTCTATCGCCGCACGCTGGATGTCGCGCTGAAGTTCCGCTTCATCACCCTGCTGGTGTTCCTGTTTACGGTGGCCAGCACGGTTTATCTGTATGTCATTATCCCAAAAGGATTTTTTCCGGCGCAGGACACCGGCGTGGCGTTTGGGGTCACCGAGGGGTCACAGGACATCTCGTTCAGCCAAATGGCGGCCATTCAGCAGAAGCTGAACGACATCGTCGCCGCCGATCCCGATACCGAGGCCTATGGCGCCACGGTTGGCGCAGGTGTCGGTGGACAGACCGGCAATAACGGGCGGATGTACATCGCACTCAAGCCCTGGGACCAGAGGGTCGGCGGCACGGTGCAGCAGTACATCGCCCGGCTGCGCCCAAAATTCAGTGCGGTCGCCGGTGGTATGGCCTACTTGCAGGCGGCGCAGGACATCCGGGTCGGCGGTCGCCTGACCAAGACCGAATTCCAGTACACGCTGCAGGACGCCGATTTCGACGAACTGTTCACCTGGTCGCCGAAGGTTCTGGCAAAGCTGCGAACCCTGCCGATGCTGCGCGACGTCACCAGCGATCAGCAGACCGGGGGCACCACGGTGACGCTGACCATCGACCGCGACAAGGCGGCGCGGTTTGGCGTTCAGCCGCAGGTCATCAACGACACGATCTACGACGCGTTCGGCCAGCGGCAGATCACCCAGTATTTCACCCAGGTGAACTCCTTCCACCTGATCCTGGAGGTCTTGCCCGGCGCGGCGGCCGACGTGAACACCCTGAACTCGCTGTATGTGCACTCCAACACCGGCCAGACGGTGCCGCTGTCGGCCTTCGCAGCCTGGTCCACCGTGCCGGTCCGGCCGCTTTCGATCAGCCATCAAAGCCAGTTCCCGGCGGTGACCCTATCCTTCAACCTGGCGGCAGGCGCGGCGCTGGGGCAGGCGGTCGATGCCGTCAACGCCGCCATGCGGGACCTGGGCACGCCGGTGACGCTGCAAACGTCCTTCCAGGGCACGGCGCAGGCCTTCCAGTCCTCATTGTCCAGCCAACCCTACCTCGTGGCGGCGGCGCTGATCACCGTGTACATCATCCTGGGCATCCTGTATGAAAGCTACATTCTGCCGCTGACGATCCTGTCCACGCTGCCGTCGGCGGGCGTCGGCGCGCTGCTGATGCTGATGCTATTCCATTACGAGCTGACCGTTATCGCCCTGATCGGCATCATCCTGCTGATCGGCATCGTCAAGAAGAACGGCATCATGATGGTCGATTTCGCCATCAATGCCGAACGCCGGGACGGCGCCACCCCGCTGGCGGCGATCCGGCAGGCCTGTCTGCTGCGGTTCCGGCCCATTTTCATGACCACGATGGCCGCCATGCTCGCCGGCATCCCGCTGATGCTCGGCACCGGCGCCGGATCGGAACTGCGCCGGCCGCTTGGTTTTGCCATGGTGGGAGGGCTGGCGCTCAGTCAGATCCTGACGCTCTACACGACGCCGGTGATCTATCTGTATCTCGACAAACTCCAGCATTGGCTGGCGCCGCGCCGGTCGCGCATGCCGGCGTTGGCTGCGAAGATGGGACATGCGGAGGCGGATTGACCGCCAGCGCTCCCCCGGCGGGGTATTGCCAGGGGGATTATTGGCGGGGGGATATTGGCGGGACAGGTGGTGGGCGCGACAGGGATTGAACCTGTGACCCCCTCCGTGTCAGGGAGGTGCTCTCCCGCTGAGCTACGCGCCCGTATCACCGGGAGGCAGTGTTTAGCGCGCGTCGTGATTGCTCCGCAAGGCCGGATCGTTCAGCAAAAGAAGTTCCCCTACAATGCATCTCTTTGCGATCGGGCGCCTGCGCGGCGGTCCGGAACTCGAATTGTTCGATCGTTACAATACGCGGCTGCGGCCCCGATTGACGATCACCGAACTGGCGGAGGAGCGCGGAACCCCCGCCGTGGTCAAGCGGAAGGAAGGTGCCGCGCTGCTGGGCGGGCTGCCGCGGGACGCGTTCGTGGTGCCGCTGGACCTGGGGGGGCACGTCCTGGACAGTGAGGCGTTCGCCGGGCGGCTGGGGCAGTGGGTTGGCCTGTCTCGCCCGGTTTGCTTCCTGATCGGGGGGGCGGAGGGTTTGGACGCGTCGGTTATCGGCCGAGCCGACTCGGTGCTTTCGCTGGGCGTCATGACCTGGCCCCACTTCCTCGTGCGGGCCATGCTGGCGGAGCAACTCTATCGCGCGCAGGCGATCGCACAGGGCCATCCATACCACCGAACGGGTCGGCCGAACGGGTAGGCACCGGCGGGTGGGCACACGGCGGCTGGGCAGACGGCGGCTGAGAAGACGGCGCTTGCATACATCCCCGACTCGCGCCATGTGACGGCTGAGATGTCCGGATGGTCGTCCTCACGGGCTCGTTCCGGGGGCGTTCGGATCGTCGCAGTGTTGTGGAGGACGTATGGGTAGCTTCAGCATCTGGCATTGGTTGGTCGTGCTGGCGGTCATCCTTGTGCTGTTCGGTGGCGGCAGCAAGATCAGCGGGTTGATGGGTGATTTCGCCAAGGGCATCAAGTCCTTCAAGAAAAATATGGCGGAGCCTGAAGACGCGTCGATGGAAGAGAGCAGCGCGAAACCCGGCGGAACACTGGCGGGTCCGGGCGTTCCGGCCGCGGCAAAAAATCGTGAGACGTCGGCGACGCTTTAAGAGTGGCTTCCGGGCGACGCCATGATGCGTTCAAACGGGCTGACCATACCGCGGGCGAACCCCGATTAGCGCAGATGAGCGCCAATAAAAGCAGGGTGACTGGCTCACTCGGCCTGAGACTTCAGGCAGGTGGCCGGGACCCTTCGGTCAGCGTTTATTTGCATCCATCCGCGTCGAATTCACGGTTTTCAAGCCCACGGTTCGGTCTATACGGCCCTGACTTGCAGTGCGCGAAACCGGCGATCGTTCGATTGCGATCGCCCGGATTGCGGTTGACGTTCGGCTTGCGCCGAATCTCTCCGTAATTTAAGGCGTCTTTAATCACCGTGCGGTTCGGGATCGCGCGAGACGCCCACATGGTTGGGCGGTTGTTGGAAGGATGCCTGTAGGGGATGAATCAGGTTCTCCGGAAACAGGACCCATCGGCTGGTGCTGGGCGGTTCGTACCTGTTGCCGCGCTGGATCATGCCTCCATCGTGGAGGCTTACCGGCGCTGGGCGGGAGTCTATGATACCGTGTTCGGCGGCATATCGTCCAAGGGCCGGTTGCGCGCGGTTTCGTTGGTAAACCGGCTGCCTGGCACGGATGTGCTGGAGGTCGGTGTTGGAACCGGGTTGGCGCTGCCACACTATAACCCGGACAAACGGATCACCGGCATCGACCTGTCGAAGGAGATGCTGCGCAAGGCGCGGGAGCGAACCCGCGAGGACGCGTTGACCAACGTGCAGGCTCTGCACGAGATGGATGCCGAGGCGACGCCGTTCGAAGACGCGTCATTCGATATCGCTGTGGCGATGTTCGTCGCGTCCGTCGTGCCCAATCCCAAACGGTTGTTGGCCGAGTTGCGCCGGTTGGTTCGGCCCGGCGGCAATATTCTGCTGGTGAACCATTTCGCGGCGGCCAAGGGTCCTCGATGGTGGCTGGAGCGTGCGATGGCGCCGGCATCCCGGGCGCTGGGGTGGCATCCTGATTTTGCCATGGACGGGATTTTTTCCACCGACGACCTTGCCAGGATTGAGACGGAGGCGGTGCCGCCGTTTGGGATTTTCACCCTGGTCCGGTTGCGGGTTTAGGCGGCCCTTCCCAATTCCACATGCAGGCGGGTTAGCGACAGGTCGTCCCGAAAGCGCTGCGACTTTCTCCCTGGCACCTTGATCTTACCTGTGGCGTCCGGTAGGCGAACGGCTGAGAGGCGGCGCTGCGTATCCACCTAAGATGCGCGACCTGCGAGTGATTTGGGGTGTTCAATCGATGCGGATTGTAAAGTGGCTCCTGGCGGTCGTGGCCGGGATTGTTTTTAGTCTTTCGGCAACGCCATTCGCGTGGGCGCAAAGCGCGGCCCCTGGCGTTGTGGGCGCACCGCTTCCCTGGGAAATGGGCATGCAGCACTCGTACGGTCCGATCAAGGATCGAGTGATCGAGCTGCATAACCTGGTGCTGGTGATCATCACGATCATCACCGTGTTCGTTGGCGGCCTGCTGCTGTGGGTGGTGTTCCGCTACAACGCCAAACGCAACCCTGTGCCCAGCCAAACGAGCCATAATACGGTTCTGGAGATCGCCTGGACGGTGATCCCGGTGCTGATCCTGGTGGTGATTGCCATTCCGTCGTTCCGCCTGATCTACTATCAGGACCGGACGCCGACCCCGGACATGACCATCAAGGTCGTCGGCCACCAGTGGTATTGGGAATACGCGTATCCCGACCAGGGCAACGTCGGTATCGAGAGCCGGTATATCCATGACGAGGATCTGAAACCCGGGCAACTCCGTCTGCTCGAGGTGGACAATCAGATGGTCATCCCGGTGGGGAAGAAAATTCGCATACTCACCAGCAGCACCGACGTGATCCACGCGTTCTTTGTCCCGGCGTTGGCTGTGCAGCGGTATGCGATCCCGGGCCGCACCATTGAAACCTGGATGCAGGCGGATCAGATCGGTACCTTCTACGGTGAATGCAACCAAATCTGCGGCCAGGATCACAGCCGGATGCCGATCGCCGTGCGCGCGGTTTCCGAGGCCGATTTCAAGGCCTGGATCGAACAGACGAAAAAGTCCGCCTCGGCGGCTCAGCTTCCCAAGATCGCCTCCCGGTGATCCTGGCTATAGACTGTCTCGGCGGAAACGGGTGCCGGCCTGACCGCCGGCACATCAGTGGAGAGATATGATGGCTTCGACGACTGACACCCATGGCCATGCTCACGACGATCATGCTCACGACGGCCATGGACACGACCACAAACCCGGTTTCGTTGCGCGCTGGTTCTTCAGCACCAACCACAAGGATATCGGCACGCTTTACCTGATCTTCGCGGTTGTCGGCGGCCTGCTGGGCGGCATCCTGTCGGAGATCATGCGGGCGCAGCTTCAGTTCCCCAACAACCACATCGTCACCAGCGGCCAGGAGTGGAACACCATCATCACCAGCCACGGGCTGCTGATGATCTTCTTTTCGGTCATGCCGGCGCTGATCGGCGGCTTCGGCAACTGGTTCATCCCGCTGATGATCGGCGCGCCTGACATGGCGTTCCCGCGCCTGAACAACATCAGCTTCTGGCTGCTGCCCCCGGCTTTCGTGCTGATCTGTATCGGCCTGGTCCTGGGCGAATCCGGTTCGGGCTGGACGCTGTATCCGCCGCTGTCCAATGCAACTTATGAATCCGGCATGGGCATGGATTGCACGCTGTTCGCGTTGCATCTCGCCGGTGCGTCGTCGCTGCTGGGGTCGATGAACTTCATCGTCACCATCTTCAACATGCGCGCGCCGGGCATGACGCTGCACAAGATGCCGCTGTTTATCTGGTCGGAACTGGTGACCGCGTTCCTGCTGGTGCTGGCGGTTCCCGTGCTGGCCGGCGCGATCACCATGCTGATCTGCGACCGTAATTTCGGCACAGCGTTCTTCGATCCGACGGGCGGCGGCGATCCGGTGCTGTTCCAGCACCTGTTCTGGTTCTTCGGCCACCCCGAGGTTTACATTATGATCCTGCCTGGCTTCGGCATCGTCAGCCATGTGATCTCCACCTTCAGCCGCAAGCCGATCTTCGGCTACCTGGGCATGGTGTACGCGATGGTCGGCATCGGCGTGGTCGGCTTCGTCGTGTGGGCGCACCATATGTACGTTTCCGGCATCGACGTTGACACACGGGCGTACTTTATGGCCGCGACGTTGGTGATCGCCGTGCCGACGGGGATCAAGATATTCTCCTGGATCGCGACGATGTGGGGTGGCTCCATCGAGTTAAAGACGCCTATGCTGTGGGCGATCGGCTTCCTGTTTCTGTTTACCCTCGGCGGCGTGACCGGTGTGGTGCTGGCGAATGCCGGCATTGATGAGGCGGTTCACAATACCTATTACGTCATCGCGCACTTCCACTATGTGCTGTCGCTGGGCGCGGTGTTCTCCATCTTCGCCGGGTTCTACTACTGGATCGGCAAGATGTCGGGGCACCAATATCCGGAGTTTTGGGGCAAGGTGCATTTCTGGCTGACCTTCATCGGCGTCAACCTGACGTTCTTCCCGCAGCATTTCCTCGGGCTGTCGGGCATGCCGCGTCGCTACCCCGACTATCCGACCGCCTTCGCGGGTTGGAACTACGTATCGTCGGTCGGCGCTTATATCAGCGGCGTCGCGTTCCTGGTCTTCCTGTATGTTTGCTTCCGCACCTTCACGTCGAAGGCGCCTGTGGCGGACAACTACTGGGGTGAGGGGGCGACGACGCTGGAATGGACCCAAACGTCCCCGCCGGCCTTCCACACGTATCTGGAAATGCCGCGGATCACCTAGGCAACACATGAGCGACGCGACCACATCGATGATCCTGGCTGACGAGGGGGGTGAAACACCCTCACCGGTCGCAGGCGGCGAGGCGATGCCGGAAGCGGACTACCGCGACTGGATCGCCTTGCTGAAGCCCAGGGTCATGTCGCTTGTGGTGTTCTCCGGTGCGATTGGGCTGCTGGTCGCGCCGGGCCATCTGAACCCGGTGTTGGCGTTCACCGCGATCCTGTGCATCACCGTCGCTGCCGGGGCCTGCGGTGCGATCAACATGTGGTACGACCGGGATATCGACGCGGTCATGCACCGCACCCGGAACCGGCCGATCCCGACGGGACGTATTCAGCCCGGTCCGGCGCTGGGCTTCGGCGTGACGCTGGCGGTAGCCTCCGTGCTGGTGATGGGCCTGGCGGTCAACATCCCGGCGGCGTTGATCCTGGCTTTGTCGATCTGCTTTTATGTCTTTGTCTATACGGTGTGGCTGAAACGCCGCACCCCGCAGAACACCGTCATCGGCGGTGCGGCCGGCGCCTTTCCTCCGGTCATCGGCTGGGTCGCCGTCACCGGATCGGTTGATCTGGTGCCGCTGGTGCTGTTCGGCATCATCTTCATCTGGACGCCGCCGCATTTCTGGTCGCTGGCCTTGTGGGCGAACGAGGATTACCGGCGCGCCGGTGTGCCCATGCTGCCGGTGGTTGCCGGCGCGAAGGAAACCCGGCGCCAGATCCTGCTCTATACCATTGTCCTGGTGCCGTTGACCTTGGTGCCATACCTGATGGGCTTCAGCGGCCTGCCGTATGGCATAACCGCCGGGCTGCTGGGTCTGGTGTTCCTGGAACGGGTTTTTCGCGTCATCACCGATCGGCAGGATGCGCAAGGCAACAGCCTGACCGGAGATGTGCCCGCCAAGGCCGCTTTCAAATACTCCGTCCTTTATCTGTTCGTGTTGTTCGGCGCGCTCGCTGTCGATCATTTTGTGGGATAGGCCATGGCCGTTAAAATGGAGTCTCCAGTCACGCCGCTGAGCGACGAGTCCGTCCGGCGCCGCCGTGGCCGCAATTGGGCCATCCTGATCGTCCTGCTGGGGCTTTGCGGGCTGTTCTATGCGATCACCATTGTCAAAATGGCCCATTTTTAAATGACCGGCGGCCGGCGCAACGCCTGTGTCGCGGCGGCCGTGCTGACCGCGATCATCGGCATGGCCGGTTTGTCGTTCGCGTCCATCCCGCTCTATCGGCTGTTCTGCGCCGCGACCGGTTACGGCGGCACACCCAAGATCGGACTGGCCGCCGCGCCGGGATCCAGCGGTCAGGGCATCCGCGTGCGCTTCAACGCCGACACCAATCCTGGCCTTCCCTGGACGTTCGGGCCGGATCAGATCGAGGTCTCGCTCAATCTTGGAGACGAGCAGATCGCCTTCTACCACGCCGTCAACCGATCCGACCGAGCGGTGACCGGTATGGCGCTTTACAACGTCACGCCGGAAAAAGTCGGAAAATATTTCCATAAGACGGCCTGTTTCTGTTTCAACAAACAGACTCTGACGGGTAATCAGAGCATGGAATTTCCCGTCAGTTTCTGGGTCGATCCCGCGATCCGCACTGATCCGAATACCGCCGATGTTCGGGTGATCACGTTGTCCTATACGTTTTACCGCTCACTGGACGATGCCGAGGCGTCGGGCGCCCTGGCCACTGCGGGACCGCATGTAGGGCCTAAGGTGGAACAGGTGACGGCGGCTTCACGCGAAGAAAAGACGAAAGCGAATTGATCGCGGTGGCGAATGGCGTCCGCCCTCTTGAACTAAGTCGAGATTTGGCGATTATGCGCCAGCCGGGTCGGGGCGGTTTCCCCGGCGGTCTTGTGATGGGTATGGCATGAGCAGCGAAGCGCACGGTGCACCAGTCCTGGTTAGTTCTGGACTACAGCACCCCTATCACCTACCCGATCCCAGCCCGTGGCCGATCCTGGGCGCCCTTGGCGGGTTCCTGACGGTATTCGGCATCGTCCTGGCCTCCCATTATCACAATTATATCGTTCTCATCGCCGGCGCATTGACCGTGATGACGACGATGTTCTTCTGGTGGCGGGACGTGATTCGCGAGGCGCGCACCCCTGGTGCCCACAGCGCGATCGTGCGTCTTGGCCTGCGCTACGGCATGACGCTGTTCATCGCCAGCGAAGTGATGTTTTTCGTCGGCTTCTTCTGGTCCTATTTCAACTTCCTGATCTTCCCGGAAACCCAGGGCAATGGTCAGACGGTGTGGCCGCCGACCAACGTCCACACGTTCGACCCGTTCCACTTGCCGTTCCTGAACACCATGCTGCTGCTGCTGTCTGGAACCACCGTGACCTGGGCGCATCACTGCCTGTTGGAAGGCGACCGGAAAGGTTTGGTCCGCGGCCTTGGCCTGACGGTCCTGTTGGGCCTCACGTTCACGTTGTGCCAGGGAATCGAGTATTCCAACGCACCGTTCGCCTTCAACGGCGGCGGCGTCTATTCCTCCGTCTTCTTCCTGGCAACCGGCTTCCATGGCTTCCATGTCATCGTCGGGACGTGCTTCCTGGCCGTGTGCTGGTTCCGGGCACGCGCGGGGCATTTCACGCCGGAGCGGCATTTCGGGTTCGAAGCCGCCGCCTGGTATTGGCATTTCGTCGATGTGGTGTGGCTGTTCCTGTTCATCTGCATCTACTGGTACGGCGCGGGCCAGATCGCCGCCGAGTAGCCCCGCCCGGTGGCAGAACCACACATTTCTATCTTCCAGGCAGCGTTGCGCTGCCGCTGCCCACGGTGCGGTAAAGGCAAGGTTTTCAAGGGGCTGCTGACGTTGCAGCCTGCTTGCCCAGTGTGCGGGCTGGACCTCGGTCGGTCCGATACCGGCGATGCCGGGGCGGTCGGCGTCATCATGGTGCTGGGCGCGTTGGTCGTCGGCATGGCTTTCTGGGTCGAGTTCCACCTGTCTCCTCCGCTATGGGTGCATGCGATCCTATGGCCGGTGGTGACCATACCGCTGGCGGTGCTGATCATGCGGCCGGTGAAGGCAGCCCTCGTCGCCGCCCAGTTCAGGCACCGATCGCATGAGATGGGCTTGTGAGGCCGGCGTACCGGCGGTTTCTCGTCCCCGGACTCAGCACGCTGGTGATGATGGCCGTGCTGCTCGGACTTGGAACCTGGCAGCTTCAGCGGCTGCACTGGAAGACAGCGGTGCTGGCGCAAATCGCCGCTGCTGAACTTGAAGCGGCGGTGCCGCTGACGCATTCCGCGGCGCCTTACACGAAAATATCGGTGACCGGCCGCTTCCGGTTCGATCTTGCCGCCCAATTCGGCGCCGAGGTGCGCGACACGCGTGCCGGACCCACCTTTGGTTTTTACCAGATCGTCCCGTTGGTTCGGGACGGTGCCACCACGATCCTGGTGAATCGCGGATGGGTGCCGCAGAAACGCGGGACTCAACTCGATGATCCCGCCAGCGCGGTGACCGTCACCGGGTATGTCCGGCCGGGAGAAACACCAAGCTGGTTCAGTGCGGCGAATAATGTGGTGGTGCGGCAATTCTACACACTGGACCCGCCGGCGATCGCCGCCGCGCTGGGTGTCACCGATCCCGCGCCGTTTATTTTGGTCGCCCTGGGTTCCTCGACGGCCGAAGCATTCCCCGCGCCGGCGCAACATCTGCCGCGCCCGCCGAACAACCACCTGTCCTACGTGATCACCTGGTTTGGTTTGGCAGCGGCGCTGGCCATCATATTCGCCACCTGGACGCGAAAGGCTTTGCGGTCATGACACCTGCATCCCCCTACGAGCGGCTGAAGACTCGCTTCGGGCTTATCGCCACCATCGGCGAGTGCGCATCCATGCTGGGGTGGGACGCCGCCGCCGTCATGCCGCAAGGTGGCGGCGCCGCCCGGGGCGATCAACTGGCGGTGCTGGCGGTGCTGGCGCATGAGCATCTGATCGCGCCCGCGGTGGAGGCCGACCTCGCCGCGGCCGAGACTTCCGACGCCTGGGAGGCGGCCAATCTGCGCCTGATGCGCCACGCCTT
>JAYUEJ010000556.1:0-4290 GCA_043739265.1 Rhodopila sp.
CGCACGGCGGGCCAGTTGATCAGCGATTCCAGCGTGCCGGTATCGGCGGCCTGAATCGCCGCACCCAGACGATACAGCGTCACATAGGGATAGGCGGCATAAGCGACGCCGATACCCAGCATCGTAGCGAGCAATGGCCGTCTGACCTGCATCCGCACACTCCATCGCTGCAACAGTCCGGTGGCATAACGCTGACGTCCGCACATGTTTCCGTCAACTGAACAACATCTTAGGCCACAATACCTTGATAGAATGTTAACGCTGTCGTGAGGATATTATGTCTCCGTAAATCACCGGATCGGTCACGCCTTCGGTCCCGAACAGCAGCACGCGGCTTTCGCTGGTCAGATGCAAGGCGTCCCTGGAAATCGGGTCGGCGACCGCCACCAGCAGCCCGGCAAGGCCGGCGACACCAGACTCGCCGATTTCGATCCCGTCATCGGCCAGACGCCACAGCGCCCGCACCGCCGCTTCGTCCGGGATCGACATGAAGGCCGAGGCCGACCGTTCCAGTTCCTGCCATGCCAGCAGGCTGGGTTCGCCGCAGGCCAACCCAGCCATGATCGTCGCAAGGTCGCCATGCACCACCGATGCTTTACCGGCCTTCGCGCTTTCGAACAGGCAGGCTGCCCGTTCGGGCTCCACCACGATAACCAAAGGTGGCCGAGCAAACCGAGCGCGCATCTGCACCGAAACAGCCGCCGCAGCGCCGCCGACGCCTGCCTGTATAAATACGTGTGTAGGCGGCGCACCCGACCATTGATCCGCCGCCTCGTCGGCCATCAGCCGATATCCCTGCATCACGGTGCGCGGCACCTCGGTATATCCGGGCCAGGAGGTGTCGGAGACTATGAACCACCCATTGGCCGCGGCCTGCCGATCCGCCTGCCGCACCGCATCGTCATAGTTGCCGGCGACGCGCTCGACCCGCGCGCCGAACCGGGCGATCGCATCGATCCGGCCCTGGCTGACCGTCGCATGGACGAATATCACGCAACGACAATGGAACCGTTGCGCGCCCCAGGCGACGGAGCGGCCATGATTGCCGTCGGTTGCACAGGTAACGGTGATCGCCTCCGTCAGCCCCGCATGCCGCCCATCCGCCAGATCGGCCGAACCCGCCACCAGACTCACGCCCTGGCGTGACAGCTCGGTTTCCAGCAGGGCCGCGACCGCATAGGCGCCACCGAGCGCCTTGAAGCTGCCGAGGCCGAAGCGGGACGATTCGTCTTTGATGCGGATCGTGGCCACGCCGGCTTCAGCGGCGATGCCCGACAGATCGCGCAACGGTGTTGGCGCATACCCTGGCCAGCCGGAGATCGCAGCCTTGGCGCGGCGGAAACCGCCAGCCGGCAGGATGGTGACGCCGGGAATGCCGTGCCGCGGATTGATCAGAAAGGATCCATTCATGCACCAACGGTGGACCTTCGGCCGCACCAGTGCAATTGATCCCGGGGCAACGCATGATGGCCGATGGAGGGAAGAGCAATGAAGATTTCGATCCTGGGCGGCGGCGGTTTCCTTGGCCGCAAAATCGCGGCGAAACTGGTGAAGGACGGCACCCTGGGCGGCCGGGCAGTCACCGCGCTGACGCTGTTCGACATCACCGAACCGCCAAAGCCCGACGCACGCTTCCCCGTTACCAGCGTCGGTGGCGACGTCGTGAACCTGCCCGACAATGCGATCCCCGTCGGCACGGACGTGGTGTTCCACCTCGCCGCCGTGGTCAGCGCGCAGGCCGAAGCGGATTACGACCTCGGCCGCCGAGTCAATATCCGCGGCACCGATGCGGTGATCGATCGCTGCCGGGCGCTTGGGACCCGCCCGCGCGTCGTCTTCACCAGTTCGGTGGCAAGCTTCAGCACCAATCAGAACACCACTCTGCCCGACAACACGCGCCAGATCCCCGGCAACAGCTACGGCGCACAAAAGGCGGCGGCGGAACTGATCCTGGCGGACGCGTCCCGGCGTGGCTTCCTGGATGTGGTGACGCTGCGGCTTCCGACCGTCATCGTCCGGCCAGGGCGGCCGAACAAAGCCGCCAGTTCCTTCTTTTCCGGCATCGTGCGGGAGCCATTGCTGGGTTTGGACACCGAACTTCCTGTCCCCGACGATTTCGCCGTCTGGGTGTGCAGCCCCCGGCGCGCGGTGGACTGGTTGCTGCACGCGGCGTCGATGGACACCAGCAAGATGGGGCTGGACCGCAGTATCGATCCGCCGGGCATCAGCACCACCGTCGCACATTTGCTGCAGGCGTTGGACGCGGTCGCCCCCGGCGCGTCGTCGCATGTGAAGCGGGTCGCGGACAAATCCATCGCGGCCATCGTCTCCACCTGGCCCACCGCCTTCGAAGCGCTGCACGCCCGCACGCTCGGTTTCGCCCCGCACGAACCGGTGGTGGAGGTGATCCGCGCTTTCATCGAGGACGATCTGGCGGCGACGAAGGCGGATCGGGGTATCTCCCCCTGATGGGCGCGACCTGAACGGCGAGCGGACACCATCGCCACCAACCGATATTTTTACCACACTAATGCCCTAATCGGAGGATCAATCGTTGCGTGGAACCGGGTCCGGTCCCACAACCATCTCCTGTCTTTTCCTTCCTTGGCTGGACGTCGCCAATGCCGACATTACACGGCGATACGACTATAGCGGGCCCGGAAGGCGTCCGCCTCGCCGGTCAAGCCGCGTCCGCCGCTCCCCCCGTCACCACTCCCCCTGGCACGATCCCCCCTGGCACGACCCCAAGACGCCCCCATGTCCGGCGTCCGCGCCGGCCGATCGGGTCCGCCGTCATGCATGCCCCCCAGATGCTACGCGCCCTGGTTCGCGCCGATGAGATCTGGCTGGTCGTGCTGGCTGCGTTCGTAGGCTGCGGCACGGGTATCGCGGTCTGGCTGATGACGGCCACGACACAGCTTATCCATGAGACCCTGTTCCTGATCGGACATGCCGAACGTCTCAGCGCGATGGCGTCGCTCGATCCGCTGCGAACCGTGGTCGTTCCCGCCATCGGGGGTCTCGTCCTCGGGGTTGTTTCGCTTGGCATCGGCCGGTTCTGGCCTCGCCGCACTGTCGATCCGATCGAGGCCAACGCATTATTCGGCGGCCGGATGTCGCTGAACGGCAGCCTGATCGTCGTGTTGCAGACCATCATGTCGAACGGCGTCGGCGCCTCGGTCGGGTTGGAGGCCGGTTACACCCAGATCGGATCGGCCCTGGCGTCCCGCTGGGGACACGCGTTCCGGGTCAGGCGCAACGACCTGCGTCTGTTGGTCGGCTGCGGCGCCGCGGCCGCGATCGCCGGAGCCTTCAATGCCCCGCTGACCGGAGCATTCTATGCGTTCGAACTGGTGATCGGCACTTATACACTGGTGTCGTTCGCCCCCGTCGCCGTGGCCGCCCTGGTGTCGCAGGCCGTGGTCCACGCGCTGGGCGGCGTGATCTTCGACCTGACACCACAGGTTCCCAACCATATCGACGCGCTCGACTACATCCCCATCCTCGCCCTGGGCATGCTGTGCGCCCTGCTGGGCATCTCCATCATGCGCGGCGTCACCC
The DNA here is from genome assembly GCA_043739265.1 of Rhodopila sp. Classification (GTDB taxonomy): domain Bacteria; phylum Pseudomonadota; class Alphaproteobacteria; order Acetobacterales; family Acetobacteraceae; genus Rhodopila. The sequence goes on from JAYUEJ010000556.1 coordinate 3,562, forward strand.
TCACGGAGGAGCTGTTTCGTAAAAGCGGCGTCCCGGTGTGGTTACGCCCGGCGATCGGCGGCCTGGCGATCGGCATGCTGGCCCTGGTCACACCGGCGGTGCTGTCGTCCGGTCACGGCGCGGTGGGGCTGACCTTCGAGGTGCATGATTCGCTGCGCTGGGTCGTTTTGCTGGTGGTGCTGAAGGCAGCTGCGTCGGCGATCTCCATCGGGTCGGGCTTTCGCGGCGGTTTGTTCTTCGCGTCGTTGTTCCTGGGTGCGCTGCTGGGCAAAGCCTTCGCGGGCGCGCTGGCATTGGTCAGCGCATCGCACGCGATCCCGCAGGAAGTCTGCGCGCTGGTCGGCATGAGCGGCCTGGCCGTCGCGATCATCGGCGGGCCGCTGACCATGGGCTTCCTGTCGCTGGAAGCCACCGGCAGCCTGCCGATGACGGTCGCGGTGCTGGCCGCCTGCGTGGTGTCGTCGCTGACGGTGCGGCGCACCTTCGGCTATTCCTTCGCCACCTGGCGCTTCCATTTGCGCGGCGAGGCGATCCGCAGCGCCGTCGATATCGGCTGGATGCGCAACCTGACCGTCGGGCGGATGATGCGGCGGGAAATGCGCACGGTGCGTGCCGATACGCCATTGAGTGCGTTCAAGCGCGACTTTCCGCTGGGCGCCTCAACACGTGTCGTCGTGCTGGATGACGACGACCGCTATGCCGGGATCGTGCTGCTGCCCGAGGCGCATG
>JAYUEJ010000557.1:0-4288 GCA_043739265.1 Rhodopila sp.
ATCCAGTCGGGATGCCCGGCCGCCTCGCAGAAGCTGCGCCAGAATTTGGCTTCGACGGCACCCAGCACGACATGCCGGCGATCCGCGGTTGCATAGACATGGTAATAGGCGGCGCCGCCGTTCAGGTAGGTTTCCTCCGGTTGCGGCACGGTGCCGTTGGCTCCGCATGCTGCGATCTCAAACAACTGCAACGGCATTGCCACGTCGGCGATACCCAGATCGATGTGGCAACCAAGGCCATCGCGGCGCCGCCCGTTCACCGCGCCCAGAATGGCGAGTGCCGCGAATAGCGAACTGGTGACATCGGCGAAAGGTGGATCGAAGAAGCGCGGCGGCACGCCGTTGCGATGCAGCACGCCAGCCTGCGCCAAATAGTTCGCATCATGTCCCGCTGCCTGCGCGAGCGGCCCTTCGGCGCCATAGCCGCTGATGGAACAGAAAATCAGGGCTTTGTTGCGGAGTCGCAGCGTATCGTAATCCAGGCCGAGCCGCGCCATCACGCCCGGGCGAAAACCCTCGATCAGCACGTCTGCATTTTCGATGTGGCGCAAGAATTCCTGGCGGCCATCAGGGCTTTTCAGATCGATGCGACACACCGTCTTGCCGGCATTCACAGCTGCATGGAACAGCGGTTTTCCCGACGCGTCACGCGGCCCCAGCAGTCGCATGCCGTCGCCCTGTGGCGGTTCGATCTTCAGCACGTCCGCTCCCATATCGGCCAGCAGCAAACTGGCCATCGGGCCGGGCAGGTAGGCCGAGACATCGACCACACGCAGACCTTGCAGGAAGGTGTTCAACCGCGACATCGCGATCAGGTCGCCGGGTTTAAATGGGTGCGCATGATCGTCAAAGCACCGCCAATGGGGCCAGCGGGCTGCCGGTGCCGCCCACGACGGGCAACGGGGCGGCGACGAACAGAAACTGGTCGCGGCCATGCGCTGCCAACGGTTTCAGGTCCAGGCCTTCCAGTAGCGGAATGCCATAATCTCGGATCAGTCGCTGATGCACGGGGAACACCGTTCCGGTTGGAAACGGAATGGCCTCGATCGCGAAATTGTCCGCGCCGACCATGGCAACACCGCGTTCCGCCAACCACAGGCCGGCTTCCACGTCGATGCCCGGTTCCTCGTCGAACGATATATCGGACACGTTTGTCTGGCTTTCCAGCCAGCCGGTTCGAATCAGCACCGCGTCGCCCGGTTCGATCTCCACGGACGCAGCCGCCGCTGCCTCCATCAGGTCGGCACGGCCGATCGAGGCGCGCGGGGCCAACAGAGCGCCACGCAGCCGGACGATGTCGAGCAGAACGCCGCGCGTCACGATCGGCCCCATCTTTTCCATGCCGCAGCGCAGCGCGCCAGTGGTGCTTCTGGTGCCCTGACCGGGGAAACCGTTGTATAGACAATCGTCGCACCAGGCATGACACAGCGCGTCGATATGCGTGCCGATGTGCAGCGGCAGAACCAGGGTGTCCTCGGCGAACTGGAACCCGCCCGGACGCCGCGCGCCCGCCGCATAGTCGCCGCCATCCCGCCCCATGAAGTGTTGCACGCCAGCGCGGTGCTTAGGGACGGGTGTTTTCGGCGAGAGCGGCTGGGCCAGGCTGACGACCTGCCCGGTCTGAACCAAACTGGCGGCACGCCGCACCTGTTCCGGACCGATGAAATTCAACGCGCCCCGTTCGTCCTCGGCGCCCCAGCGCCCCCATGCTTCCTTGCTCATGCCCCACATGCCTCCTTTCTCATGCCACGGACTTTCGTTCGGCGTTCTGGTCCACGGCGATCTGCTTCAGGTCCCGGCGCATCAGCTTACCCGTTGCCGTCACTGGCAGCGCGACCCGGATCTCTATGGTATCAGGAACTTTGTAGCGCGATGCCACGGCGCGGCAGTGCGCCACCAGTTCTTCCGGCGTGGATGCGCTGCCGGGCTTCAGCACCACGAAGGCGGCTAGAAGTTCGCCCTGGTTCCGATCGGGAATTCCGACGACGCCGGCCTGCGCGACGGCTGGATGGCGCATCAGTATATCCTCCACCTCGGCCGGGGAAATGTTAATGCCGCCCTTCTTGATCATTTCGGATACGCGGCCGGCGAACACCAAATCACCCGCACCAGTCAAATGACCGCTGTCGCCGGTGCGGAAGAAACCGTCGGCGGTCAAGGCGGCTGCATCCTGGCTGGCGCTGCTGCCCTGATAGCCGCGCAGAAGGTAGCCGCGCACCTCGATCAGGCCGTCCTCGCCTGGCGGCAACGCCGCGCCCGTCTCCGGATGCACGATGCGGATTTGTACGCCCGGAAGCGGCGGACCCTGGCTGTGAGCTCGCCTCTCCAACGGCCAATCATGCGGCGTGACGCAGCAATTGCCGTAACTCTCGGTCTGCCCGTAAACATTGCAAATCTCGCTCGCACCGAGCACCGTCGCGGCAGTGATGACGTCCTGGGGCGCACCGATGGTGACCCCCTTACGCAGGGTTCTGACCCGATCCGGGCTAAATTCTGGGTGGGAAACGATTGCCGCGGTGATCGACGGCAGGGTGTACAGCGCCGTGCAACCGTGCCGCTCGATCAGCGTGATCGCCTCGGCCGCTTCGAACCTGCCCTGGAGCACGAGCGTCCCGCCATGTGTCAGAACCGCCGACATCGCGTTGGCGCAGCCGAAGGACCAGAACAGCGGCGGCGCCAGCAGCACGCGTTCACCGGCCTGGTAGCCCTGGCGTTCACCGATGTTGAAGCCGTTCTCGACAATGCCGTACTGCGCGAGAGGCACCGCTTTGGGCCGGCTGCTCGATCCCGAGGTGTAGATGATGATCGCATCGTCGGCCGCGCTGGGGCCGTCGCCGGGCGGCAGCCGCCCAAGCGGTTCGGCGGCAGCGAGGTCGGCGTAGGATTGAAATCCGGCGCCCCCGATAAGAATAACGTTGCGGAGGCGTGGATAGGCGGCGGACCGCCAGCCCGCGCCGGCGGCTGCCTCGGGGATCAGCGCGCGCAAATCCTCGGCAAAATGCTGATCGCCGTACCGGTCGAGGGCGATGAGCACGCTGACCTCCGAATCCTCAAGCAGCCAGGCCAGTTCATCGCGCTTTGACCAGGTGCTCAAGGCGACAACGACGGCCCCGACGATCGTTGCGCCGAAGAAAGCTTCAAGCCATTCCAGCCGATTGTTGATGAGCACGCCGACGCGGTCGCCGCGACGCACGCCAAGGTTGCGCAGGCCCGCGGCGACCCGGCCCGCGCGTTGCGCGAGTTCGGTGTAGGAGATCACGCGATCGCCGCAAATCACCGCCGGTGCGCCGGCATAACGTTCGGCTTGTTCGAACAGAAGATCGGCAAGCGTGCGGCTGTTGGGTGCGTTCATCGAATGTCTCCCGGACTAGGATGCGCCCAACGAACAGCCGAACAGGCCGGTCGGCGGATAGGCGTTGGGGGTCGGCACCGTGCTGATCAGCTTGAAGACGTCCCAGCGGTGCTTCGCCTCCGACAACGGCTTTACCTCCCACACATACATCGTGTGAGGCACGCAGCCGTTCGGCAGGATGCGGACGTTGCTGTTGTAGAAATCATTCACCGGGACCTCGTGCATCTGCGCCGCGGTGGCATCGGCGTCCAGCGTGTTGGCCGCCTTCACCGCCTTCAACCAATGCGTCACGGCCGCGTACGCCCCGGCGTTGTATTCGGTCGGCGGCTTGCCCATCTTCGCGGCATACCGTTCGGTCCAGGCGCGCGTCGCGGGCGACTGGTCCCAATAAAAGGAGTTGGTCAGCACCAGCCCCTGGCAGACATCCTGACCCAGCGCGAGTACATCCGGCACGATCATGAGCAGTGTGGCAAGCTTCTGCCCGTTCTTGACGATTCCGAACTCGGCCGCCTGCTTGATGCAGTTCTGCAAGTCTGTGCCTGCGTTCGCGAGGCCGATCACCTTGGCACCCGAGGCGGCCGCCTGCACCAGGTAGCTGGAGAAATCGGCGGTGCCGAGCGGAGCGCGAACGCTGCCCAACACCTTTCCCCCCGCGTCCTTGATGAATTGTTCGGTGTTGCCCTGCAAGGAGTAGCCGAATTCGTAATCCGCCGTGATGAAGAACCAGCTATCGCCGCCTGCCTTCGAAAGTTCGCCGCCGACACCCTTTGCCAGCGCATAGGTGTCGCAGCCAAACTGAAACCCGTACGGAGAACACTGCTTGCCGATCAGCGCCGTGGAGGTCGGCGTGCTCATCAGGAAGATGCGCTTTTTTTCCCGCGTGATCTGTTGGATCGCGAGTCCGGCCGAGGACGCTGCGCCATCGACCAGAACGTT
>JAYUEJ010000558.1:0-12814 GCA_043739265.1 Rhodopila sp.
GCATCGTCGCGCACGCCACCAACCGGCGCAGAACTCCCAATGGCTGGAACACGACCTTCATCGGCAAGAACCGCGGCACGCTGAAAGACGGCGATACGATTCCATCGTCCGAAGGCCTGTACCCGATGGCTTTCCTGGTGGAAAAAGAAGCCGCTTCGGTGGTTCATCCGCATTTCCATCAGGCCGACCAGTATCAGGTCATCGTCCAGGGTTCGGGCCGTCTGGGCGTCCACGACGTCGCCAGTGTCGCGGTGCATTACACCGACGCCTACTCCGCCTATGGCCCGATCATCGCCGCCGACGAAGGGATATCCTGGTTCACCCTGCGCAACGCATGGGACCCCGGCGCCCGGTATATGCCCGCGGAGCGGCAACAATTGCGGGCGGCTCGTGCCAGGTTCCAGCATCGGGAGGCGACCTGCGGGCCACTGCCGCCGCTGTCCGATCGGGAACTGGCCACGTTGACCGCGCCCACCGGAGGCGCCGTGATCGCCGAGACACCGGACGGCCTCGGCACATGGCGTTACACCGTGCCGGCAAACGGGTCGGTGGTTGGTCCTGATCCGTCCACCGGAGGCGGCCAGTTCTGGCTGGTATCAGCCGGTTCGGCTTCGGTTACCGGCAGTGCGCTGCTGCCGGCGCAGTCCTGCGCGTTGGTGGCACCCGAGGATGCGGCGGCTTATTTGCTCGCCGGGCCAGGCGGCGCCGATCTGATCTGCATGCAGTTCCCCTGGCGCGCCAGGGATTAACCGGCCTGAAACCATCCGGGCGGGTTTCATAAACCCGCCCGCCCCAATCCGCCCGCCCCAGTCCGCCCGCCCCAATCCGCCCGCTTCCGCCGTCAGGCCAACGGCGCCAGTCGGCCAGCGTGGCAGCCTTCCCGTCAGCCCGTTTTGGCTTTTACGCAAAAAGCGTCCAGCGCGGCTGTTTCGATACGCGGTCCCTCGAAGTCGGCGGCGATGCGTTCGTATAGCCGCGCCGCGGCCTCGTAGAACCCCGAACCGGGACGGTCTTCACCAACGAACGCGGCGATCTCCTCCATCTCCGCGACCCAGCGATAGGCCTTGCTGTGCATCTTCGGCATCTGAGTCGTCAGCCATTTCAGCAGTGCCGGCTGGCTGACCGTCATTTCCGCGACCAGAGCGTCAGCGGTGCCGGCGCGGGTCGCGGCCAGCATCATGGCGGCGCCCAAAGCGGTGAATCCCTTGGTGATCCCGGCATAGGACATCTTCATGGCCGACGCCGCGCCCACCGGACCGGGTTGGACCGGCGTCGATAACCCATACTGCTGCAACACCGTCACCGTCGCCGCATCCGGCCCGGACAGGTAAATCCGCGTCTTGCTGGAATCGACGTCCGGCGGCGGTCCGATTATGCCGCCATCGACAAAAATCGCCCCGGCCTCCCGCACCACACGATCGATTCTATGAACCGTGTCCGGGCTGACAGCGTTGCAGTCCACATAAACCGGCTTGCGCTCCAGGCCCCGCATCGCCGGTGCCAGTCGTTCGGCCAAGGCCAGCGCCTCGCCCGGGGGAACGATCGACAGGATAAAATCCGCTGCGACCAGTTGCGCATCGGTGGCATCCGTCATACCGGCCGCCGCCGCTCGGGCAATGGTGGCGGCGGAGCGGCCGGTCAGCGACGTTCGCACCTGAACGCCCGATGCGGTCAGCCGCCTGGCCACGGCGCTTCCCATCATGCCAGGGGCGATTACGGCGACAATTGGTGGCATCGGTCAGCCTCCTTGTGGTTTCACGGAAGAATGCGCCAGGGCGCCAGCCCGGGGAAGGTGCGCCGAATGACATCATGCGCGGGGCCGCCAAACCAGGCCACCAAACCAGTGTTGCCCGGCGTCACCCTGTGGCTGTAGTTTCCCCTGACCGATCGACCAGCAGGAACGATGATCCAGTGGCCAAACTCAAACCTCCGCCGGGCGCGAACGATGCCGAGGTGCAAGTGCTGCTGGAACGCTACCGCTGCCCGCTGCCGTTTCACGCGGTGCGCACCAGATTCCTCGGCGCCATCGCATCGCCCGGTCCGCAGGCGTCGCCGATAACGGCCATGAAGTCGATCTGGGGCGGCAACCTGCCACCATTCGCCACCGTCGCCGCCGCTAACGAAGTGTTCGGCGCCCTGGGCATGGGTCTGTGGAACCGCCTCACCCGTCACCAGGACCGTTTGGCGTCTTTCCACCTGACACGGATCGATGTTCCCGCGACCCGTGAGGGGTTGATCAGGCTCGCTTTGGTTCGCGAGCAGGAGTTGGCGAACTTTCGCGATGGGCTGTTCGGCGACAATGTCAGCCTCGACTTGCCGGAGCGCGCGCACAAGGCGGTCAGTGTCCTGTCCGAAATTCGCGGCATCATGCAGGGAACGCGGGAACTCGTTGAAAACCCGGACAAGCCGGTAACCTCTGACGCCCTCGCCGATCTACTTAAACAATACCGTGAACTCACCAGGATCGCGGAACTCGAGATCCATGAGGCGGTTCTGTCCTGCACCCGAGCGCGGCGAAATATGCGGCCGGACATGCCGCCGGCCAATACGACGCGCCATTGAACGCAAGCGACGGCGGGACCGGCCGGCATGAAGACCCTTCTGATCGTCTTCCACACTTTGACCGGCGGCACGCGGCAGATGGCCAACGCGGCGGCCGAGGGCGCATCGGCCGAACCGGAGGTGCTGGTTCGGCTGCTGGCCGCCGCGGAGGCCGGACCAGAACACGTCCTGGCGGCAGACGCCTATATTTTCGCGACACCGGAGAACCTGGCCGCGATGGCCGGCCGCATGAAGGATTTCTTCGACCGCACCTACTACCCTGCGCTGGACCGGATCAACGGCCGGCCTTACGCCACACTGATCTGCGCCGGTTCCGATGGCGACAACGCCGCTCGGCAGATCGCCCGCATCGCCATCGGGTGGCGGCTGCGTCCCGTCACCCACCCACTCATCGTCCGCACGCATGCACAGACGCCGGAGGCGATCCTGGCGCCGAAGATCATCGCCGCGTCCGACCTCAAAGCCTGCCGGGATATCGGCGAAGCCCTGGCAAATGGGATCGCCGCCGGAATATTCTGAAAGACCGGTGCGTCAGGTTAATGCAAATGATCGGGTCGTCGGCCGCCCGGCCTGCCAAATTTAACAGCGATCCCCCGATGATCGGCGCGCTCGGCACAATCGATGTGTGGTTGATCGGATGTCCCCCATTCGACTGCCGAGTTGGTGTCAGGCCAAGGATTTTTTGCACGGAGACAGCGCAAGAGCGACGATGGCCACGAAGAAGAAGGCCGACTCCCCCCCTTTTCAATTGCATGGGCCGGCGTGCCGATGCACCGCCATCGACAACTTAAAAATGCGTTCCATCAGATACCGATGATGCCGCAATGCGACCCTCCGTGGCGCTTCGTGGTCCTCCGGCTGTCTCCGTGCAGAAACATAAAGACAGACGGAACGAACGCGCGATTGGCATGCTCCCCCTGCCTGGGAAATCACACTTAATGCCGCCTGGCCCGGACCGATGGCGCACCGGCAACAGCCGATGTAGAAGCGATACAGATGTCATCCTCCCCCCCTTTCGTCGCCGTTGTTTTGCCGCCGCGTGAAGGTTTCGGCCCCGGCCGCACCGGGGCAATCGGCTTGCTGGCCCGCCGCCTCGTGCAGACACCCGGCTTCACCACGATCGTGTTCGGCGGGGCACAGGATGGCCCGATCTTCCCCGATATCGCCTTCCAGGCCGTCAGTCCGTCCATTTGGTCGCTGGGCAATACCAATGTCCGCTATGCCGCCGCGGTCGCGAAGGTGCTGAAGACAGTGCAGCCAGCCTTGATCGAGGTGCATAACCGTCCCGAAATCGCCCTGGCACTGGCCGCTCGGTTGCCCTCGATCCCGGTGACACTCATCCTGAACAATGATCCCCGGGGTATGCGGGGTGCGATCACACCTTCCCAGCGAACGGTCATGCTGCGGCGGTTGGCTCGGGTCATCACCTCCTCGGCCTATCTTCGCCAATGCCTGCTGGACGGGGTCACGGCGCCAGCCAGGCCGCCTGAGATCCTGCTGAACTGCCTGGACCTGACCGAGCTTCCACCACCACGCCAGCAGGAACGGCTGATTTTGTTCGCTGGCCGGGTCGTTGCCGACAAGGGGCCGGATGCCTTCGTCGCCGCCTGCGCCGCCGCGCTGCCGCATTTGCCTGGCTGGGTCGCTGAAATCATCGGTGCCGACAGGTTCCACATCGACAGCCCCGACACCGCGTTTGTGCAGATGATTCGCGCCAGCGCCGAGGGCGCCCATGTTCGCATGCTGGGCTATCGCGACCACCCGGACGTGCTGGCCGCCATGAGCCGGGCAGCGATCGTCGTGGTCCCCAGCCGCTGGGCCGAACCGTTCGGGCTGGTGGCACTGGAGGCGATGGCGAGCGGCGCCGCGCTGATCTGCTCGCCCCGCGGCGGCCTGCCCGAGGTCGCGGGGGATACCGCGATCTATGCCGATCCGGATCACCCCGCCGAAATCGCCGCCGCGATCCGCGCCCTGGCCACGGACGAACCACGGCGCGCGGCATTGGCCGAGTCAGGCCGGCAACGGGCGAAGCAATTCGATCTGCCGGTGATCGCGGCACGACTGGCAGGCCTGCGCATACGCGTGCTTGGTGGTTGACGGGTCGCGCCACACCTATATTGCTGCCGTAAACAGCCAGCGGTTCGATCCTGAGGCCAGAGTGCCCGGTGGCAGGATCGGATCGCCCAACCACGGAGCCGACGATTATGGCTGACACGACGATTCAAGTGCCGGTGACGGTGCTGACCGGCTATCTTGGCGCCGGCAAGACCACCTTGCTCAATCGCATCCTGACCGAGAACCATGGCCGCAAGTATGCCGTGATCATCAACGAATTCGGCGAACTGGGCGTCGATAACGACCTCGTTGTGGACAGCGATGAGGAAGTGTTCGAGATGAACAACGGCTGCATCTGCTGCACCGTGCGCGGCGACCTGATCCGCATCGTCGGCGGGCTGATGAAGCGGAGCGACAGGTTCGACGGCATTATTATCGAGACGACCGGCCTGGCGAATCCCGCCCCGGTGGCACAGACGTTCTTCGTCGATGACACGGTGAAGGCGAAGACTCGCCTGGACGCCATCGTGACCGTCGTCGATGCCAAGCACCTGCCGGCTCGTTTGGCCGATAGCCATGAGGCGGCGGACCAGATCGCCTTCGCCGACGTCATCGTGCTGAACAAGACCGACCTGGTGACGCCGGAGGAACTGGACGCGGTTGAGGCAACCATCCGCGGCATCAACCGCTTCGCCGTCATCCACCGGACCACGCGCGCAAGTTTGCCGATCGATCAGGTGCTTGACCGTGGGGCGTTCGATTTGTCCCGGATTCTGGCGATGCATCCGGATTTCCTGGATGGCGACGACGAGCATGAACACAACGAGGATATTTCCTCCATGAGCTTCGAGGTCGAAAAGCCGATCGACCCGGAAAAATTCAATGCCTGGATCGGCGTGCTGCTGCAGGACAAGGGCGGCGATCTGCTGCGCACCAAGGGCATCCTGCACTACGCCAATGAGGACCGGCGGTTCGCCTTCCAGGCGGTGCATATGATCGCCGACGGCGATTTCATCGGCCCGGCGAAGGACGGCGACGCGCGGACCAGCCGGCTGGTGTTCATCGGCCGCAACCTGAACCGCCCGCAGTTGCGGCGTGGGTTTGAAAGTTGCGCGGCGGATTGACGGGGAGCGGCGCCGTAGCTACAGTGCCGTAGTACTTCGCGGTTTCCCGGCATCCCGGCATGGACCCGGGATCGACGCAAAGATCGCCGGAAGAATGCGCCATTTCCCCACCGTCATGGTTCGGCATGTCCTGGCCACCTATCGCGGCATGTGCGGGAATAGGTGGCCCGGATAAGCCGTGCCACGAAATGAGGGGCTGACAGAAGATTCGCTTGGTGTTGGGCGTCGCCTAACGCTTTTTGTCGTTTACACGGAGCCGAACGAATGATGAGCCGGGTTGGATCATAAGTGTGAGGCGGGCGACGGCCCGTGAAAGGAGAGCTTATGAAGAAGGTCGTTTTGACTAAACCCGGCCCTTTGACAGCGGATGACCTCGACCCGGCCTCGCTCGCTCGAATCACGGCCGCGGCCGCCCTTCCGGACGACCAGATCAACGTGTCCGATCCTGACGCACCGGAAACCCTGGACTGGATCGGTGCGGTGCGCGGGCGCTTCTACAAACCGGTCAAGAAGCTAAAAAGCCTGCGCATCGATGCCGACGTGCTTGCCTACTTCGAATCCCAAGGGCCGGGCTATCAGACCCGGATCAACAGCGTCCTGCGCGAGTCCATGCTACAGGCCCTGCGGCGTGCGGCGAGTGAGCGAGTTTAGAATAATGAGCCAATCCACCCGAGCCGAGTTCCAGTTACAATCGCGTGGCACCTCCCGCGAGTTGGACGCGTATGTCGTTGGCGTCCGCTTCTCCCGCGACGGCCGCCGCGTTGGTTTCGCGCTTGGCGACGGGACGGTGCGCCTTGCTACAGTGGGTGCGCCGGGAGACTGGATATCCGTGGCCGTCCATGACGGCGCGGTGCTGGATCTCGCCGTTGACCCGACCGGCGACGGCTTCATCTCGGGCGGCGACGATGGCAGGCTGCGCCGCATCGCCGCTGACGGCAGCGTCTCGGATGTGGCGAGTTTCGGCTCAAAATGGGTGGAGCATGTGGCCACCTTCAAGCTGGGCGATGCCAAAGGCCTGATCGCCGCCAGCGCCGGGAAACTGATAAAACTGTTCGACCAGTCCGGGCAGGTGCTGAAGGAGCTGATTCACCCGTCCTCGGTCACCGGCCTGGTGTTCGACGGCAAGGGCAAGCGGATCGGCGCTTCGCACTACAACGGCGCCTCGATCTGGTTCGTCGCGGCGAAGACCGACACGCCGCGCAAGCTGGAGTGGAAGGGTAGCCACACCGGCATCATCATCCACCCGGAAGGGGAGGCCGTGGTGACCGCGATGCAGGAAAACGCCCTGCATGGGTGGAAGCTGCCGAACGGCGAGCATATGCGCATGAGCGGCTACCCAGCCAAGACCGCCAGCCTGTCGTTCAGCCGCAACGGCAAATGGATGGCCAGCAGCGGTGCCGATGCGATGGTGCTGTGGCCGTTCTTCGGCGGCGGCCCGATGGGCAAGGCGCCGATGGAGCTGGCCGGCGGCGATGGAATCATTTGCACCCGGGTTGCCTGCAACCCGCGCGACGACGTCGTTGCCGGCGGATTCACCGACGGTCTGGTCGTGGTGGCGGATATCAACTCATCCCGCATCCTGCCCGTGGTGCCGCCCGACCATGGGACGATCAGTGCTCTGGCCTGGAACCACGATGGCACCCAGTTGGCCGTCGGCACCGAAACCGGGTTCGCCGCGGTCATCGATTTCACCAAACGCTGACGGGTGCGGCATGCGCGGCACGTTCCAGGTCCAGCCCGCGGATGACCTGACCGCCGTCGCCCTCCTGTTTCGGGAATATGCGGACTCGCTCGGGATCGACCTGTCGTTCCAGGGATTCGAGGCGGAACTGGCAGGGCTGCCCGGTGCCTATGCTCCACCGGCCGGAGCGCTGTTGCTTGCGCGTTCGTCCAGCGGCGAGGCGCTGGGATGCGTCGCCGTCCGGGCGCTGGATTCTGCCGCCGTCCGGGACCTGGATTCTGTCGCCCTCCGGGCGCGGGATTCTGCCGCCCTCCGGGCGCGGCGAGAATCCGGCACCTGCGAGATGAAGCGCCTGCACACGCGTCCCAACGCGCGCGGCGCAGGGGTCGGGCGCGCGTTGGCCCTGGCGGCGATACGGGCCGCTACCCAAGCCGGCTACCGCACCATGCGCCTGGACACACTGCCAGGCATGGTCGCAGCCGGGGCGTTGTATCGCAGCCTGGGATTTGAAACGACACCGGCCTATTACGATACGCCGCTGGCCGGCACGATCTTCATGCGCAAGACGCTGGCGCGGCCCTGATCCGTTATTTCGCCGGAATGCCGCCCGTGCCCTTTTGAGTGTCCGCCGCTCCGCCGGTCAACTTGTTCAACGAGTCGGAAACGCCCTGTGAAAAAGTACTGAATGCAGTCATCGCGGTTTCTGTCGTGCATCCGGGACAAGCCGGTTTCGCCGGCGTCATTTGCGACACCGCCAACTGCGCGAGCGGCACGACGGCGCAGCCGCTCAATGCCAGCGTGAGGGTGACAGCCATAACGGGCAAGCGGGGAGAGAAACGCATCTCATGGTTCCTTGGACGCTGGGCCACATGGAGGGCGTTGATGCCGCCATTGGCCGGGACGGGGGGAACCGGATGCGCCGCAACGGTTTTCGCTGACGGCGGCGGCCGGCGAAAGACAGCATGAACGGCAAATCCGAAGATTTGGTTAACGCGAACGATTTTTTTCGGACCCGCGCGCCGGGGCATCAAAGCTTATCGGCGTTCATCGGCGTTGAAGTCAGGCCGTTCAAAGGCGCGGGCCGCCGCCTTTGCCAACTCGCAAGGTCCAGGTAAGGTCGCCGCAGGGAAAAAGGAAACGTCTCGTGCCAAGACAGATTGTCCATGCCATGCTGGCCGCCTGCCTGCTGCTGACCGCACCGATCGCGTCCAGCAAGGTCGCGCGCGCCGCGACCACCTGGGATTGCTACGTCTATAACCCGCTGGCCAAAATGCCGTCGGTCGATGGGGTAACCCGTATGATCGAGGAGGTCAGGCAGAAGACCAATGGCGATCTGCTGATCAACATCCATCTGGGCGGCAGCCTGCCGATCAAAGCCGACAGCATTACCGCCGCCGTAGCCGACAACGTCGTCCAGTTCGGCGACGACGGTTTTGCGACCGGAACGATACCGATCACCGGCGTGCTGCGCCTGCCGCTGCTGCTGCAAAGTCCCGCGGACCTGGAAAAGGCGATGGCGATCGTCCGGCCCTATCTGGACGCCGCCTACGGCAAGCGCGGCATGGAAGTGCTGGGCCAGTATTCGTATCCGTTCCAGGTGCTGTGGGGCCGCAAGAAGATCACCGCCCTGACCGATATCAAAGGCCTGAAACTGCGCGTTACCAGCGTCGAGCAAGGCGAATTTATCCGCCGTTATGGTGGCGTGGCGTTGACCATGGGATCGCCCGACGTGGCGGCGGCGCTGGATCGCGGCGTGGTCGATGGCGGCCTGACCGCCAGCTCCGGCGGCGGCCTCGCCTGGCACGACCTGCTGAAATATCGTTTCGCCTTCCCGACGTCGTACGTGAATTCGACCTATGTCGTGAATAAGGAAGCGATGGCCGCACTGGCACCCGAAACACAGAAAGTGCTGCGCGATGCCGGCGCGACGTGGTCCGCCTGGTCCACGAAAGAAATGATCCGGCTGGAAGACGAAGTCACCGCGCAGTTCGGCCGCGAAGGCATGATCCTGACCACCGCGACAACCGCGGAAATCGCCGAAGCCACCGAGAAGATGCGGCCATACTGGGATGACTGGGCCAAAGCGCATGGTGCGGACGCAACCGCCGCGCTGGCACAAATTCGCGCCGCCGTCGGCCGATGAGCGAGGCAGCATTCGCGGCCGAAGCCGGGGAAGAGCGGTTTCATCCAGCACCGACCTTGCTGGAAAAATCCTGTATGTGGATTTGCGAGATCGGCATCGTCGTGATGGGCGCGGTCGTCATTCTGGAAGTCGTCACCCGCAACATGTTCGGCTTTTCGTTCGAGATGTCGGAGGAACTGGGCGGCTATATCATCATCGGAATTTCGTTTCTGTCCCTGCCGGTGTGCCAGGTCTATAAATCCTACCACCATGTGCAGTTCATCCAGGCTCGGTTGTCGCCGCGGATGCAGGCACTATCGCATTTTCTGTTCGACGTGCTGTCACTGTTATTTTGCTTTGTTCTTATGTGGCAACTCACCCGCTTCGTCGCCAATTCCTACCGGTCCGAAGACGTGGCACCGACTCTGCTGGCGACTCCGCTGTGGATTCCACAGGCACTGATGCCGATCGGCATGCTGGCCGCCACGGTGTCGTTGCTGCGCTCCGCCTGGGGCAACTGGCGCCGCTTCCGCGCGGGCGGGGGCTGAGCCTATGCATCTGGCAATGCAACTGATCGGGTCCTTCGGGATCTTCCTGCTGCTACTGGCCGCCGGCATGGCGGTGCCGTTCGCCATCGCTGTCCCCGGCGTGATTTATCTCCTTATGCAGAACGGGCTGACCGCGCTGAAAGGCATCGGCCTGGTGACCTGGGGCAGCATGAACAGCTTTACCCTCACCGCCATTCCGCTGTTCGTGCTGATGGCGGAACTGATGCAGCGCAGCGGACTGTCCTTCAGGATATATCGAGGCCTGGCGAAAGTCGTTTCTCGATTGCCGGGAGGATTGTTGCAGACCAATATCGTCGGCTGCGCGCTGTTCGCCTCGATCAGCGGATCGTCCGTCGCCACCGCGGCGTCGATCGGTGGCGTTGCGCTGCCGCAACTGATCCAGCGTAACTACGATCGCCGGCTGTCGGCGGGTTCGCTTGCGGCCGGCGGCACGCTGGGCATCCTGCTGCCGCCGTCCATCGCCATGATCATCTACGGATCGTTCACCGAGACATCGGTGGCAAAGCTGTTCATGGCCGGCGTCGTCCCCGGCATCATGCTGACCCTGATGTTCATGATCTACATCGGCGTCCGCTCATTCTGGGGCGGCGCGGTGCCGCGCGAAACCACCGCCGGGCGCGATCAGACCTGGATCTCCGCCCTGGCAGACGTGGTTCCGTTCGCGCTGCTGATCGGCGCCATCATGGGCAGTATCTACGCCGGTTGGGCAACGCCGACCGAGGCAGCATCCGGCGGCTGCCTGTTCGCGCTGATCCTGTGCCTGATCTGGGGCGAGCTGACCTGGGCCCACTTCACCTCGGCGATGCACCGCACCGTGCAGATCTGCGGCAACCTGCTGTTCATCATCTACGCCGCCTATGTCTATGCTTTCGCGATCGGCGTCGCCGGCGTGGGCGAGAGCGTCACAAGCTGGCTGGTCGGCCTGCACCTGTCGCATTTCGAATTCTTCGCCGCGCTGTTCGTACTTTACACCGTGCTGGGTTGCCTGGTCGAAAGCATAGGGATGATCGTCATCACCGTGCCGTTGATCTATCCTATTCTTGGAAGTTATGGCATCGACCCGATCTGGTTCGGGGTCATCCTCGTGATGTACGTGGAACTCGGACAGATATCGCCACCGATCGGCATCAACCTGTTCGTCATCCAAAGCATTTGGGACGGGGAGCTTGGCGATGTCGTCATGGGCACCATTCCGTTCCACATCATCATGTTCGTGCTGCTGTTTCTGCTGACGGTATTTCCGCAACTGGCCTTGTGGCTTCCCAGTCAAATGAGTTGATCGTCCTGGACCGCATGCGGCCGGCATGCTTTGATGGCGTGATAACAGGAGCGTTCCGCCATCAACGACACGCCTGCGCTTTCGCCCGAAGACGAAGCCGAGCTGGACGCGACGATCCAGACCATCGCGGACAGCCACGGCTATGTCTCCAACCTGATGCAGACGTTGGCGCTGGCCCCGCAAGGGCTGGCCGCGTTTGCCGCGCTGAGTGGCTATACTCGCTACGGCTCCGACCTGACTGAATTGCAGCGCGAACTGGCGATCCTGGTGGCGGTGCGCGACGTCCATTATGGCTGGACGCACCACGCCCCCCTCGCCCGAGCCGCCGGCGTGACCGAGGAGCAGCTTCTGCTGTTGCAGGAGGGCCGCGTTCCCAAGGACCTGGCGCCAGCCGAACATGCGCTGTGCGATTACGCATTTGAGATTACCGCTGGCCGCCGCGTGCCGCCGCGCGTCGCGGAGGGCATGCACGCCCATTTCACGCCGCGCCAGATCGTCGATGCCGCGCTGCTCACCGCGTATTCGATGGCGGTCGCAGCCCTCGCGCTGGGGCTGGAAGTGCCGATCGAGCCGGCGGAAACGTTACAGTTCGAGTTGGAGTGGCAGCAGCACAGGGCGGGCAGCTTAAACCCTACGGAAACGGGTTAAGGATCTCTACCGCGAACGGCTTGAAGTCCTTCACGTTGCGGGTCACTACGATCAAGCGATGAACCACTGCGACCGCGGCGATCATACCGTCCTCAATCAGTTCGTTTTGCTGGCCGACCATAAGCCGAACCCGGGCGTCGAGAGGGAGGACGTTCCAGGTGCTGGCGACCTGATCGATCCAGACTTCTGTTTCTCGAGCCGTTTGGGGGGCCGGGCGCGGGTCGCCTCCACGCCGGCTTGCCACTCGCCGATCGTGAGGGCGGAGAATTACCAATCGTCGGACGGCACCGCCCACACCCAATCGCCAACGGCCGGATGCGGACGGCGCAGTTTCGAGATGATGTTGGTGTCGAGGAGATAAATGAGGTTAGCCGAACGCCTCCGGCACCCGGCGGCGGGCGCCGTGTGCAACAGCAGAAGTTCTTTTAACGTTGGCTTATGCGCGGCCTGTAGCCTGCGCCACTGGCTACCAGCACCGCCACTTCGGTGCCGCGGCGGGAGACGACCCGCGAGCCGTCTTCCAGGCATGTCTCCAGCAATTCTCTGAAACGTGCCTTTGCGTCCCGTATCGGCCAAGTGTGCATGCGGGCGTCCTGCCCAATCGAAGACTGACCGGTCATATAGCTGGTCAGTATCCGATTGTACAGTATTTATCAATCCCGGCGTATGCTTTCCATACTGGGATCTATGCTTTCTAGCCGCCCCCGTCGATCGTCAGCACCGTGCCGGTCGTGTAGCCGGACGCCGAACTGGCCAAAAACGCGACCGCATTCC
>JAYUEJ010000559.1:0-4266 GCA_043739265.1 Rhodopila sp.
GGTTTGAAGGCGTTGGCCTCGGCGACGGAAATCACCGCGTCGAACGGGATGCGATGATACGGCTTCGCGGCCTCCAGCATGTCGGGGTCACCGTTGGACAGCACCACCAGTTTATACTGTGTCTGCAGGCGGGCCAGCGCCGCGGGGACTTCGGGGAAACATTCCAGCCGCTCGATCGCGGCGACCAGGCCATGCACGTCGTCGTCGGTATGGACGATGCCGGCGCGGTCCATGACCTGACGCACCGACAGGTGGCCGATGGCGCGGTACGGCATGTGCTCGCGTTGCAGCAACGCATCGATCATGGAGTTTTCGAAATGGGTGCGCCGCCACCAGGTGACGAAGGCGTTGGGATCGACAACCGATCCTTTGCCTTTAAGGAAATCGGCGGCGACGACCTTCAAACCGCCTTGCATGTCCACGACCGTGCCGTACTGGTCGAACATGCACAGCTTGATAGATGATTTCAGTGTTTCGATGTCAGTCACTTCGGAGTCCCGTTGATGCGCCGGGCGATGGTGCCCGACGCGGCCGCATGAGTCGAACGGCGGTGATGATCGCCAACGCGGGTGCGATGGCGAACACCGCGAACAACCAGGCCGCGGCGGCGCTTGTGCCGGAATCGCCGCCGGGATCGGTCAGGCCCGCGAGGTTCGCCACCATGCCGGTCAGCGCGGCCCCCAGCGCCGACACGATAACCGGCACGGTCGTCAGCGATGCGGCGGCGCGTTCCTGGTCGTCCGGGTCGGCGGCGAGCAGCACGCGGGTCAAAAGATGCGGCCATCCCAGGCCGACTCCCAGCCCGACCAAGATCAGTGACAGGCTGATCGGCAGCAGCGTGATCGCGTCGCCGGCGCTTTTACCGGGCACCAGCAGGAATAGTCCTGCCATGCCGGTCAGGGTGAGGAGAGGTGTCGCGAGGATGGCCTGGTCGGCCCGCCGGCCGATGGCGCCGGCACTGGCAAAGGAGCCGGCGGTCCAGCCGGCCGCCACCAGCGCGGCGAGGTAACCGGCCACGACCGGCGACTGGTTGTGAAGGGTCTGCAGAAACAGCGGCATGAAGATCTCGATGACGGTTACCGTGATCGCAACCAGTGAAAGCGTGGCGTAAAGGCAACCGAGTGTGCCGGCGAAGGCGCCCCTTGGCAGCAGGCGCTGGCGGGATCGCAGTTCGGTTCCGACCAGCAGCGCCGCCAGACCTATCGCGGCAACGCTGGCGGCGATCTGGCGCATCGGGTCCGCCGACACGCTGGCGGCGGAGATTGCCAAGAGCGCGGCCGTCAGCACGATAAGCTGACGCACAGGCACCACTTCCGGTTCGACCGGATCGCCTGTACGGCCGGGAAGAAACGCGAGTGCCAACGCGGCGAACAAGGCGATCGCCGGTAACAGTGCGAAGAATGCGCCTCGCCAAACCCCGTGTTCGGCGAAGACGCCGCCGACGGCCGGGCCGATCAGGGTCGCGACGCCCCACATGCCGGATATCAGGGTCATCGCGCGCGGCCACAGCGGTTCGGCGAAGACCAGCCGGATCATGGCGAATGACAAAGCGAACAGAACGCCTCCGCTGAACCCCTGAATGGCACGCGCAGCCACCAGGAACAGCATCGTCGGGGCAAGGCCGCAGGCCAGGGTGCCAAGCGCGAACGCCAGCGCCGCTACGCCGAATGCGCCGCGTGGTCCGGTTCGGTGCAACAGCCTGATAGAGAGAGCCGAACCGAGGATGGACGCGATCTCAAAGACCGTGGTGTTCCACGCGTAGTAAGGCAGGCCGCCGATGTCGCGAACCACCGAAGGCAATATGGTCGTGGCGATATAGAGGTTGATCGCATGCAGGCCGACGCCGCCGGACAACGCGAGCGATGTCAGGCCGGTTCGGCCTTGAAGCAGCGCGCCCCAGCCGGTCTCGGCCTGTGGAATGATCGTGCCTCCTGGTGCCGGTCGCGGATAGACCACATAAATCCAGGGGCGGCGACCCCTTCGGCGGATCGGACGGCGCGCGATTGCATTTGCGCCGCCGGCCACCGATTTGCATGATGGCCCCGTAGGAGAAAGCCCATGAGGATCGGCGTCCCGAAGGAAATCAAGACCCACGAGTACCGCGTCGGGCTTACCCCCGCCGGTGTGCGGGAATTGATCCAGCACGGGCACCCTGTCCTGGTCGAGCACGATGCCGGCGCCGGCATCGGCTACGGCGACGATGCCTACCAGTCGGCAGGGGCCTCGATCGCTGGTTCGGCGGCGGAGGTGTTCGACGCGGCCGAGTTGATCGTGAAGGTGAAGGAGCCTCAGGCGGGGGAGATCGCGCTGCTGCGCCGGGGCCAGATATTGTTCACCTACCTGCATCTCGCCGCCGACACGGTGCAGACGCAGGGCCTGATGAGGTCCGGCGCCACCTGCATCGCGTATGAGACGGTCACCGATCGCGCCGGCACCCTGCCGTTGCTGGCGCCGATGAGCGAGGTTGCCGGCCGTATGGCGGTTCAGGTCGGCGCCCATTGCCTGGAGCGCGAGCAAGGCGGCGCCGGCATTCTACTGGGGGGCGTTCCCGGCGTGCCGCCCGCCAAAGTTGTGGTGTTGGGCGGTGGCGTGTCCGGCACCAATGCCGCCCGCATGGCGGTTGGGCTGGAAGCGAGCGTTATCATTATCGACAAATCGCTGCCTCGGCTGAAGGAACTGGACCTGCAGTTCGGGCCGCGGGCGACGACCCTGTTCGCGACGACCGCCGCGATCGAGCAGGCGGTGGTGGCAGCGGATCTGGTGATCGGCGCGGTGCTGGTGCCCGGTGCGGCGGCGCCGAAGCTGGTGACGCGGGACATGGTGCGGCGGATGCGGCCGGGTTCGGTGCTGGTGGATATCGCGATCGATCAGGGCGGCTGTTTCGAAACCAGCCGGCCGACGACCCATTCCGATCCGACTTATGTCGAGGACGGGGTCGTGCATTACTGCGTGACCAACATGCCCGGCGCGGTTGCCCGGACTTCGACCTATGCGCTGACCAACGCGACGTTGCCGTTCGTGCTGGCGCTGGCCGGGAAAGGCTGGCGGCAGGCGATGCTGGACGATCCTTACCTCGCCGAGGGCCTCAACATTCACGCCGGACAGGTCACCCACATCGCCGTCGCTCGGGCGCTGGGGCTGCGGCACACGCCGGTGCGGGAGGTTTTGGTGCCGGGGGTGTAGCGTCGGGCGGGGCAATCGCATTTGAACGATTGACGGTTTCGGATGCCGTGGAGCGGGGGACCGTGTGGCGGATCGTGCGTGGGAGGGGGCTGAATTTTACCGCGGATGAACGCTGATAAGCGCCGATAAACCGCAACCAAACAGCGTTATTCTTGTGGCGGTGCCGAATCGATCAAGCGTCGAACCAGGGGTTGATCAAGCGGATACCCAAAACCTCGAAATCCGATACGTTGCGTGTTGCAAGAACCAGATCATACCGTTCGGCGGTCGCGGCAACGAACGCATCCATCGCGGCGACTGGCCGTCCAGCGGCCCGTCCTCTTGCCATGATACGGCCCCAACAATCGCCGACCTTTGCATCGATTGGAAGAATGCGAGCCTCGAACCGCAGCGGCAGGTCGTCGGTCAGCCACGCGTCCAACCGATGGCGACGGGCGCCCGCAGGTAGGCGTTCGATACCATATCGGAGTTCCGCGATCGTGACGGCACTCATAAATATCCGGTCTTCATCGGCTTCGGCAAGCCAATCCATCACCCCTGCGTTGGGTTGTGGTTTCATCCACTCGGAGACGATGTTGGTGTCGAGCAAAACATTCAAAGATCGACCTCGCGCGGGCCATCCTTCACACGGGACAGGTCCAAACCGGCACCACGCAACGGCGATTCAGCGAAGAAGGTCGCCAAATTGCCCTTGCGGCGCGTTTTGCGGTCCCATTCTTCCGCCGATACCACGACGACGGCGGTATGACCGTGTTTCGTGACGGTCTGCGGACCCATTGTTTTCGCCTTGTCGATGACCTCGCTGAATTTCGCCTTTGCTTCGGCTACCGTCCAAATCCCGGAGTTCACCATGGCTATCAACTTTCTAAATGATCTCAATAGTCATATTGGTCATTTTAAGCGATCATGCAAGGTTTGCTTGTCGGCGCTCCAACGGCGCGGGCGATTAGTTGCCGACTGACGAAATCCATGCCGGCAATTCCAGCAGCGACTTCACCACCGCATCCGGCGCGAAGCCCAGCGCTTCGGTCTGCGTGCGCAGGGCACGGAACATGGTCGCCGGGCCGATCGGTGCGCCGCCGG
>JAYUEJ010000560.1:0-4266 GCA_043739265.1 Rhodopila sp.
CGCTGGCCAGTGTCGCACGCAGGGCGCTCACGGACTCCTTGAGCTGCTTGTCATTGACCAGCGCATTCACGCCCGCCAGCGTCTGGTCGAGATTTTTACCGATCGATTCGAACGGGATGTCAGCCAGGCGGTTGACCAGATTGGTCGCCGCGGTGGCGATGTCGTCCGCCCGGCCGCCCAGCACCGGAATGACATACGCGTCGCCCTGCTTGCCAAGTTCCCCCGCGCCCGCATTCGGATAAAGTTCCATCGCCAGTTGCTTCTGGCCGGTCAGGAAATTGCCCGTTTCCAGCTTCACGCGCAGGCCGCGCCGCACCAGGTCGGCCATCCTGGAGTCCAGATCGCCGTCCGACGGCAGGTCCAGCAGGGCGATGCGTTCCGGCTCCAGTGTGAAGTGAACCGGGACGATGACGTTATCCAGCGCTCGGTCATAGACCAGCGATACGGCGGAAACCTCGCCGATCTTCAGGCCCCGCAAGGTGACCGGCGACCCGGCCGCCAAACCGGAGACCGAATCGGTGAAATTGGCCATGAACGGCACGCTGCGCTTGAAACTCGATGCGTCCGCCGCATCCTTAGACTGATACAACGTAAACGCGTGGTCCGCCTGGCTTTCTCCGGTCATCGCCGGATCGTCCGGCGATTCGAACGCGATCCCGCCCAACACCACAGCCCGCAGCGATTCAACCTGAAGCTCCAGACCGCCCGTTCCGAGCTGCACTTTGGCACCCGAGGCGTTCCAGAAACGGGAGTTGTCATGCACGTATTTGTCGAACGGTTGGCGCACGAAGGCATGGACGGTGATGCTTCGCGCCATCTCTCCGACATCCCAACCCAGGACCTCGCCGACTTCCAGATCGCGGAACAGGATTGGCGAACCAAGACTGAGGGAGCCGATGCGATTGGCCTCCAACAGGAACGTGCGGCCCGGAACATCCGATTGCAAAACCGGCGGATTCTCCAGGCCGACGAAATCGCGCTTCGCATCGCCGCCCCCGGCGGCCGGCAGAAGATCGATGTAGGAGCCCGAGAACAACGTCTGCAGCCCGCTGATCGCGCCGGCGAAGAAGCGCGGACGCACGACCCAGAATTGCGCCCGGTCGGTCAGCAGCGGTTCGGCCTCGCGGTTCATCCGCACCGTGATCTCGACGCGCTTGAGGTCGGCGGTGAGGCTGATTTTTTGCACGACCCCCATATCGACGTCCTTGTGACGGACATGGGACTGGTTCGCCTGCAGGCCCTCGGCGGTTTCGAAGGTGACGGTAATCAGCGAACCGCGCTGGGAAATCGTGGACCAGGCCAGCCAAACACCGATGATCACGGTGACGACCGGAATGGCCCAGATCAGCGACAGCCGGCTCTTGCGATCGATTTTGGACCGCACGACAGCGGTCGGATGCCGCTCGCTCATGCCCGCTCCACCTGAATCGTCTCCAGCCCGCCAGTGTCCATTGCGCCAGTGTCCATTGCGCCAGTGTCCGGCCCGCCAGTCTCCACCCCGGTCATGTCGGCTCGCAGTTGGGCGCTGTCCCACATCAGCCGAGGGTCGAAGCTTTGCGCGGCCAGCATGGTCAGAATGACGACACCGGCGAAGGCAACCGCGCCGGGACCGGGATATACGCTGGCGAGTGTTCCGAACTGGACCAAGGCCACCAGGATCGACTCCATGAAAATGTCGATCATCGACCACCGTCCGATGGCATCGACGATCCGGTACAGCACCGTCCGGTCGGGCAGCGCCTGCCCGGTGCCGGTATGCGTGGAAATCAACAGGATGCCCAGCCCGATCAGCTTCATCACCGGCACCGCGACGCTGGCGAAGAAAACCAGCGCCGCCAGCGGCCACATCCCGATCTCCAGCAGCTCCCGCACCCCGCCCAGGATCGTACTCGGCTGACCGGCGCCCAGTCGCACGACGGTCAACACGGGATAGATGTTCGCCGGAATATAAAGCACCAGAGCGGCGACCGAGAACGCCCAGGTGCGCTGGATCGAGCCGCGTTTGCGGTGATGCAGCCGAAACCCGCACCGCGAACACGCCGTGCCCTCCTGCGTTCGGCTCACCAGCCCGCAGGTGTCGCAGCCGATGCGCCGGCGGTGCGGGTGCGCGGCCGGATGGTCCGCCGTGACCACGCCGGCATCGGTCAGCCGCCGACGGCCGCGGCTGCGTGGTGCCATGGCCTCCCACACCGCCTGGTCGTCCAGCGTGTAGTCGGCCAGGACCATGATCACCATCAGCCCACCCAGCGCATAGACCGCCGGGCCGAGATCGACCACCGCCATCCCGCTGAGGCGCACATAAGCGACGAACAGGCCCAGCAGATAGATCTCCACCATGGACCAGGGCCGCAGATGTTCCACCCAGGCGTAGATCGCTCGCAGCTCTGCCGGCGGCCGCGGCAGACGCAGCCCGATCAGTACCGCCAACATGCAGAGAATCCGAGCCAGCGGGGCGGCGATGGTGGTGACCAGAACGACGACGGAAATTTCCCACAGGCCATATTGCTCGAGTTCCGTCGGCCCGCTGACCAGTTCGGCGACCCGCTGCTGCCCGGCGGTCGTGACGGACATAAGCGTCAGCGTGGCGCCCAGGCCGAACAGGATCAGCGCACTGAGATTGAGCGCAAGCGGCAAAAGCAGCGGATCGCGCCGCGTGTGCCGCAACACCGCGTCGCAGCGCACACACACCGCTCGGGCGCCAGCGGGCAACGGCGGGAGAATCTGCATCTGCCCGCAATCACGACACTCATACAGTCTTGGGGCGGTCATCACGGCCTGCCCGGGACTCGCGGCCCCACTGCTGCCCATCATGGGGCTGCCCATCATGGGGCTGCCCATCATCGGGCTGCCCATCATCGGCATGTCTCGTTTTGCGGGGGCACCGCACGTCCCCCGTCAAGGCCTGGCGCGTCCGGGCCGCCTCCACAAGCACCAGCGCCGCGACAGATCGTCCGGATGAGCCGACGCGTGACGGGAAGAGAGGCGTCCACTCGCCAAACCGAGAACCGCGGATTCATGATGCCGTGCCCTCCGAACGGGTTCTCATCAAATCGCCGCGGGACAACGGATCGGTGCATTCATTCCAAAGACGTAGCACGGCGGAGGCGTCAAAAAAGGGGCCGCGGCCATGACCGGGAACAAGATATAGAGGAACATTGGAATTTTATTCAGATCGGGGTCGATCACGGTACCCCGGCTTTCGCTTTACGCGCAATTCAGGCAACAATGGCACCCCCTAGGGAGACTACAGAATGAATACGCGAATTGCGGCGGATATCGTTAGTTCAGGCGCACACAAAACAAGCTTGCGGTGCGGCAAACGGCTGTTGGGTGCCAAACTGTTGGGCGCGGGTCTGTTGGGCGCCGGATTGCTGACGGCACTGGTCGGCCTCACGCCGCACGCCCGGGCGCAGGACTTGCCTGGTGTCACGGCGACAGAGATCAAGATCGGCAATACCAACGCCTATAGCGGCCCGGCGTCTGCCTATGGCGTGATCGCCAAGACCGAGGCGGCGTTCTTCAAGATGATCAACGATCAAGGCGGCGTGGCCGGCCACATGATCAACTTCATCTCTTACGACGACGGCTACAGCCCGCCGAAGACGGTGGAGCAGGTGCGCCGCCTGATCGAGGAAGATCAGGTCGCTTTGCTGTTCAACACCCTGGGCACACCGTCCAACACGGCGATTCATAAATATGTGAACCAGAAGAAGGTGCCGCATCTGTTCATCTCCACCGGGGCGGACAAATGGGGCGACTATCAGCACTTCCCCTGGACGATGGGCTTCCAGCCCAGCTACCGGACCGAGGCGCAGATCTACACCAAGTACATGCTGGCGCAGAAGCCCGGCGCCAAGATCGCGATCCTGTATCAGAACGATGACTTTGGAAAAGATTATCCGGCCGGCGTGAAGGATGTCCTGGGCGACAAATACGCCAGCGTCGTAGCCAAGGAAGTCAGCTACGAGACGACCGACGCAACGATCGACAGCCAGATCACCAGCCTGCAGGCGTCGGGCGCCGATGTCCTGCTGGTGGCGGCGACGCCGAAATTCGCCGCCCAGGCGATCAAGAAAGTGCATGATCTTGGCTGGAAGCCGCTGTTCTTCCTGACCAACGTATCGACCTCGGTCGGCGCGGTCATGACGCCGGCGGGACCCGAAAACGGGATCGGCATCGTTACGACGGACTATCGCAAGGACCCGACCGATCCGGCGTTCAAGGACGATCCCGGGATGGTCGAATGGCGGGCGTTCATGGCGAAAT
>JAYUEJ010000561.1:0-12772 GCA_043739265.1 Rhodopila sp.
CCCTGCGGAGGGGTGGCCGAGTGGCTGAAGGCGGCGGTTTGCTAAACCGTTGTACGGGGTCAACCCGTACCGTGAGTTCGAATCTCATCCCCTCCGCCATTTTCCTAGGTATGCTGCGCCTTTTTGGGTGGTTCTGCTGTTGGTCCCCTCATCTTTCCCCTATTGGTGTCCCGGATAGGGTCGGACGGGAAGGCCATAAATGCGTTGATATACGGACCCATTGCGGTAGCGCAACTCGCCAGCGTAGCGCCGTCGCCTGCCGTAGCTGAGATGAAGGCAAATCTGCGTCGACCTCAAAATTCCCGATGTCGAGGTGAGCAGTTTGCGCCGCCATCGCGCAAATCCCACGTCTCGTGCTTCTATGAGTTGATATCGCGTTTGCTATCTGCGCCCAACAAGGCGGCCATTCTGCGAAGCTTGGCATCAGACGTGACGTGACCAATGCGGCACGCGGGACGTCGTGGGCGCCACAGCCAACGGCTTCTTCATCACGACAAAGGGCGAAGATCGACCAGATTGGTGCAGTTGCACAGGATCGCAACATGGGCTTTCCTGGGCTGAAAGTCGGTGCCGCGTGCTTTAGATGCATCCTCGAACAAAAGTTAATCATGATGGAAGCCAATCCCAGACGAGGTCCAGATCTGATCGGAGCCGTGGCCGAAGTTCTGCGTCAGCGACCGGATCAACATCTGACCGCCCGCCAGATAGCCGAATTCATAAGGGATGCTAAACCTGAGGGGTGGGCGGCCAAACAACAACGTGCCGGTCATAGCGACACTGAGGCTCGCAATCAAATTGTCGCTGAGATCGGAGCCCACCGTCACGCCCTGCAACGACGCCACCCGGAAGTCACGTGGTTTGAGGAGCCCCGGGGCGAGAGAGTGAGGCGTCAGTTTGCCTGGGTCGCAGGCACAGAGCAGGAGAAGGACACCCAGGCGGAAGCTGCGGCCGCAAACGTTGCGCGGGAGGGGATTTCGACCCCGGAGCCGGGGGTTGGAGAGGTTAAACTACGAGAGGTAGATCTTTATCCAAAGCTGGGAACTTGGTTGCTGTCGGAATTCGATATTCGTTCGATGCGGTTGGATGAAAATCGCACTGCTGCTGGTGCCGTGCGGGGAGCGAATTGGAATCGCTGGCTGTTTCCTGACATCGTAGGAGTGGAAGATTTGCGTGACGGTTGGCACACGGAGATGCGCGAATTTGCAAACAAACACGGTGCGCCGCGCTGTCGTTTGTGGTCATTTGAAGTTAAGCTCTTGGTGAACCGCGCCAATCTCCGTGACTGTTACTTACAGGCGGTTTCCAACTCCTCCTGGGCAAACCGCGGATACCTTGTGGCCGCCGAGATCAGTTCTGAAGATATCACGCGTGACGAACTTGCTATCTTAGCTGAGACACATGGTATCGGAGCGATTGAACTCGATCTGAATGACATAGCGAACAGCCGAATCATAGTTCCAGCTAAAGAGCGAGTTAAAATCGATTGGCGCGCGTGCGAGCGTCTTTTCTCCGCAAATTTCGACTTTCAGGTTTTTATAAAAAAAGTGCTTTGGTTGCATCAAACCAATGAATTTCCGTCGACGGGTTGGTTGGTCGACATTGAGGACGCGAAACCAAGCAGTTGAGGTGCTCGATCCTGGGTTTGCCACCGCCATTTTGTCCGTCTCGGACAAGACCGACACCATGTCGGCTTAAATTAACGCGAGGTTGGTACAACATCCTTTCTGTAAATTGCCTGCCCGCAGCCTAGCAATAGGCAGGGGCTATCGAGAGGTGATTTCTTCGGTCCATTTTTATCCCCACGAAGGAGTCGACACTATGGCTCAACGCGTAGACCACAATCCCTTTGACGCCGCCTTTTCGGTCTTGCTCGATCAGGGCCTGAACGGAGCCGGCGAGGCGCTGCGCATCCTGGCCAATTAGGCCAGCAAGATCGAGACAGTTTTCAGCCAGCGAGACCGCCTACACCTTTACCACCGTCGAACAATTGATGTCCGATTTCTGGTCTGACGTGCGAACACTACCAGGCACCCCATGAACGATGTGAAGATCACCGTCGGCGGCAACATCGAAGACGAAGCGGCACGTCGCTTTACCGATGCCTGGCATCGCGCCGAACGCGGCGACACCTTTCAAGAAGCCCATTTGGCATTCGAAAGCTGGGACGCCCTCACCTGGGTCCTGACCGGCAAGCGACTGGAGATGCTGCGCTACATCCGCCGCCACACCGTCACCAGCGTACGCGCCTTGGCGCAAGTGCTCGGGCGCGACTACAGCAACGTCCACGCCGACGTCCGCGCCCTAAAAGCGGCGGGCCTGCTCGACGCCACGGGTCAAGGCATTCGGGCCGATTACGACGCCATCGAAACCAAAATCGCGATTTGATCGCTCGGTCGCCACCCGCGACGAACCGGCCGCGATTAAGCCACGCGCCGCCGCCCGCCGGCATTGCACCCTCAGCACTTGAACAGTGGCCCGCGTTCAGCCTATGGGGTCGCGCGCGATTGCACCGGCCCAAGGGCGGCCGTCGCCCGAGGATGCCGCTTATGTTTAATCTTGTGTTCAGCCGGCGTTATACGATGGGACACCGGCTTGTCTCCGGCGGGTCCGAAAAATGCGCCATTCCGCACGGACACAATGAACTCGTGACGGTGCGGTTGCGGGCGGTGCAGTCGTCCCGTTTGGACGGCGGCGCCAACATGGTCGAACCGTTCGAGCGTGCGAAGGCGACCTGGCACCGCTGGATCGACGACCACATCGACCACGCTTTGCAATTGTCCGAATCCGATCCCCTGCTGGACTGGTTCGCGTCCCGGGAACCACTCCGGTTGGGCCGGATACTGGTCACGCCGGGCGATCCAACCACGGAGATGCTGGCGTGTTGCATGATGGCCAAACTGGGGGCCTTCCTGACGGATGATGGCGGGCGGCTGTCCTGCGCCGAAATTCGCATCGAAGAGACGCCGACGAATACGGTGACCTTCGACGGCAACCCGGCGCACTACCTTCCGGCCACCAGTCCCACCGACGCCTGGTGGCACCGAGCGGACATGAGCATCAACGATCTTTCCGCACCGGTTTTGCCGCCATTGGCCAAGGTTGGTGCATGAGTTACGCGGTCAAGGAGATTTTCTACACGTTGCAGGGTGAGGGCGCCCAGGCGGGCAGAGCGGCGGTGTTCTGCCGATTCACCGGGTGCAATCTGTGGTCGGGGCGGGAAGAGGATCGCGCGACGGCGGTCTGCCGGTTCTGCGACACCGACTTCGTGGGCACCGACGGCACCGGCGGCGGACGCTTCGCGACGGCGGCCTTGCTGGCGGATGCGGTTGCGGCGGAATGGCCGGGGGGAGCCTCGCCCTTCGTCGTCTGCACCGGCGGCGAACCGTTGCTGCAACTCGACGATGCTCTGGTAACAGCGCTGCACGCGCGGGGTTTTGAGGTTGCCGTCGAAACCAACGGTTCGGTCGCGCCCGCGCCGGCCGGGATCGACTGGGTGTGCGTCAGCCCGAAGGCGGGGGCGCCGCTACGGCTGCTGCACGGCGATGAGTTAAAGGTCGTGGTGCCGCAGGCCGGGCAGGACCTGGATGCGTTCGAAAAGCTGCGGTTCCGGCGGTTTTCGTTGCAACCGATGGACGGGCCGGACGTGGCGGAGAATACCCGGCTGGCGGTGGAGCTGTGCCTGCGGCGGCCGCACTGGCGGCTAAGCGTGCAGACGCACAAGCATCTGGGGATCCGCTGATCGGGCTGGCGCGCCTCGACCGGGTGAAAACGCGCATGCCAGGCGGTTCGTCCGTGTGTCAGGTGTTTCGGCTGGGTTCGGGGGAGATGCGGGCGATCGGTGCCGCGGTCAGGGCCGCGCTCGATTTGGCTTGAATTTGCCCACCCAATCGGCTATGTGATTTTGGTTCCCGCTCCACGGCCTTCGGGTCGCGCCGGGCTTGCAAGACCCCTTTTGGGGCCGGTTTTGGGATCGGGCGACGGCACGCCTCCCGGGACCGCAAGAAGCCCCGTCAGCGATGACGGGGCTTTGTCGTATCTGGGGCGGATGCGGCTCGGGCGTGTTCGCGATGGCGTAGTCACGAATCCGTGCCAGGCTCGGAGGAGCCGCATATCACCGTTCGGAATCGCCATGACACCCGACCTGCAAGACCTCGCGCGCCGGCTGTTCAAGGCCGCCGTAACCATAGGGACCAACAATAATCCGCGGCCCTTGCCCCAGCTTGTAACGATCCTCGGCGGTATCTGGGCGCCGGACTGCGAAACCTATGGTCGCGTTGCTGATATCGTCGGGGTTGCGCCGTGAGCGGTGAGATCATCCTGTATCGGACCGACGATGGTCGGGCGCAGGTGCGGTTGCGGGCCATGGATGGCACAGCTTGGCTGACACAGGCACGATTGGCGGAATTGTTCGCCACCACGCGCGCGAACATCACCATGCATTTGCGAACGATCTTCGAGAGCGGCGAACTCGAAGAGGCTTCAGTATGTAAGGATCACTTACTTACTGCCGCCGACGGCAAACAGTATCGCACAAGGCTCGATCGCCTCGAAGTGGCGCTGACTGTGGGCTACCGCGCGCGGGGTCTGCCGTGCCACTGGTAACACGTTACAAAGATCTACCCAGCGGAGATTAAGGGTGACCCCGCCCGCCGAACGAATGAAGGCCATGCGAGCACGGCGGCAGGCCAGCGGTTTGCGCGAACTGCGCCTTATCGTTCCCGACTCGCGGGCTCGGTCTGTTCAGCAACGGACAACGCTCCAGGTCGCCAGCCTCCGGCGAAGCGACGAAGACGCAGCCATGGACTGGATTGAGGCGGTTTCAGAATTCGACGGGCCGGACGTTCCTGGCCGGCATGAAACGCGGTGATGTCGTAACCGTCGCCGCGACGGGTGATTATGACAAGCCCCGTCCGGCCGTGATCGTGCAGACGGATGCGTTCCCCGAGAGCCATGCCTCGATTGTGATCTGCCAAATGACATCGGTGCTGTCCAACGCGCCGGATTTCCGGATCACCATCGATCCGAACGCCGCGAACGGGTTGCGCGTGCGGTCGCAGGTAATGGTGGACAAACCGACATCGGTTCGTCGCGAGCGGATTGGCCAATCGATCGGCCGTCTCGGCGCCGAAGACATTGGGCGGCTCAACATCGCCCTGGCGTTCGTCATGGGACTTGCGGACTGCCGACACGCTCCCAAATCATATGCCGGAACGATCGCCGATCAGCGCGGCCACGCCCGAACCGCCAAAAACCCCCCGTCGATCGGCAGCATCACCCCGGTCACCCACCGTGCTTCATCGCTCGCCAGATACACCGCCGCATACGCCACATCCCACCCGGTGCCCTCGGTTTGCAACGGCACGGCCTGGCGCCGCCGCTCCCGCCCTGCCTCACCCAAATGCGCCACCATCGGCGTCGCCACCGTCCCCACCACCAGACAGTTCGCTCGGATTCCCTCAGCCGCATAATCGGCGGCGAGCGACAGTGTCATCCCCTGCAGCCCGGCTTTCGTTACAACATACGCCACCGCGCCGGTCGCGCCCTGCAACCCGACCGCCCCCGCCGTCGAGGACACGTTGATGATCGACCCGCCGCCACCGCTGACGCGCATCCGCGGAATGCACGACCTGCAGCACAGCAGCGCGGATGTCAGATTGACCTCGAACACCCGGTTCCAGTCACCCAGATCGATGGTTTCCGGCGTTCCCGGGCCGCCGATGCCGACATTGTTGTGCAGGATATCAAGGCGGCCATACCGTTCGACCGCGAACGCCGCCATCGCCTCCGCCGCCGCCGCCCGGGTAACGTCGGCAGCGAAGGCGCTGGCCTCGCCACCCTCCGCCCGGATTTGCGCTTCCAGCGCTGCCGCCCGTTCCAGGTCCCGATTGACCAGCACGACCCGAGCGCCTTCGCGGGCAAACAGGATGGCGGTGGCGGCGCCGTTGCCGACGCCGTCACCCCGGGACGCTGCCCCTGTAACGATGGCGACCTTGCCGGTAAGCCGTCCCATGCCTATCGAACCGCATACCAGGGATGCGGCAGTCCTGGCGTCTTGACCCGCAATGTATAGACCGATGTCGATGCGGTCAGCAGCAGGGTCCGCAGATCGGGGCCGCCGAAAGCGATGTTCGCGCAGACCTCCGGCATGTCGATAATGCCGATCCGCGTGCCGTCCGGGTCGAATACCCACACCCCGCCAGTGCCGGTGCAGAAAACCCGCCCGGCGGCATCGACCTTCATGCCGTCCGGCACGCCGTTCGTTCCGTCCGCCGACATATCCGCGAACACCCGCCGGCGCACCATGTTGCCAGCGGAATCCAGTTCCAGCGCGTGGATATACTGGGTCCAGCGGGTATTCGCGACATACAGCGTCCGTTCATCCGCCGACAGCGCCAGCCCGTTCGGGTATTCGATTGGCGCCAAAACCGAAACGCCCCCATCCGGCGCGATGCGGTAAATCGCCGCGTTTGCCTGTTCCCGTTCCGCCAGCGGCACAAGCAAGCCGGGGTCCGTGAAGAACAGCGACCCGTTGGAGTGGCAGATCACATCGTTCGGGCGATTGAACCGTTTTCCCTCAAAACGATCTACCAAAACCGTTACTGTTCCATCGGACTCGGTTCGCGTCACCCGGCGTCCATTGCCCTCGCAGTTGATCAGCCGGCCCTGCAAGTCAAATGTCGTGCCGTTGCCACCGAGCGTTTCGCGAACCCGGACCGGCGTCTGCCCCGGGACCATGCGATACAGTAGATTCGACCGAATATCGACAAAGTAGAAAAATCCGTCTGGATGCCACAGCGGTCCCTCGGTAAATATGAAGCCGGTCGCGATCTTAACCGGCACAGTGGTTTCAAGGATATCCGACAACGCCGTCATGTTTCTTTCCCCCCAACGAAAATCATACCGTCCGATACCGGTCCACTCCGCCCGCATCGGTTTCCAGCCGCACCTCGCCCAGGCCCAGCATGTGGTTCACATGCGCCAGAACCTCGCCGAACGCGAAACCCGTCTGGTGCGCGTCCAATGGCCGCGTAAACAACACCGGCACGAGCTCCGCCACCGACAGCGGCGCATCCTTGCACCCCGCCACGATATCCCCGCACCGCGCCGAATGATGAGCGATCAGTTCGTCCACCCGGTCGTGCAGCCCATGGAACGGCAGCCCGTGGCCCGGCAGCACCAGGACATCCGGCGCAACGCTGGCTTTGATCGCCCGCAGTGAGGTCAGATAGATCCCCAGCGCGTCCAGGCCCGGTTCCATCGGATGCACGCTGACGTTGGGGGAAATCCGCGCGATCACCTGATCGGCGGCGAGGAACAGCTTTTCCGACGGCCGATACAGCATCGCCTGTTCCAGCGCGTGGCCGCCACCGGTCAGCACCTGGAAATCCCGCGCCCCGACCGTCAGCGTGTCGCCTTGCTTGATGCGGTGATACGACGCCGGCACGCCGGTGGTGCGTTTCAGGTATTCGTGCCCGCGGCTCAAGACGATTTCGGTCGCCTCGGCGGACAGGCCGTGGCGCTGGTAGAACGGGCGGAACACCGCCTCGCCGTAATCCGCCGGAGCGAATTGCAGCAGCAGGGTGTGCAGGTATTCCGGGCGCGGCATCGTCAGTTCCAGGCCATATTGCTCGCACAGCCAGCCGGCCAGCCCGACATGATCGGGGTGGAAATGCGACACGATCAGCGATTTCAGGTTTTGCCCCCGCAACGGGCCGGCCAGTGCGGCCAGCCACGCGTGCTTGCAGTCGTCGGTCCCCAGCCCGCTGTCCAGGGCGGTCCAGCCGCCGTCGTTCTCGATCAGGTAGATGTTCACGTGATCCAGCCGGTACGGCAGCGGCAGGCGCAGCCAGCTTATGCCGGGGGCCACATCGGTCACGCTGCCGGGGGCCGGCGGGACCGGGATGGGAAACGTCAGTTTGGACGGGGGGTGGGTCTGCATCGGACGACGCTAGCAATATCCGATGCTCGCGGATACGGGGGCGCCACACCGGCCGGTGCCCCAAACGCAGCCTTCAGACCAGGCCGCTCGGCGAAACCGTATCCACCTCAGAAAGTAGTCTTTCGTAAAAAGGAATATTACCCTACATGCTCCTCGAGCAAACATCGAACGTAACCAAAAGCTAACCCACGTCCCTCCCCGCAACCCTCCCAGCCGCCATCCTGGAAACCATTCTGACCGGCCTCGCCAAACTCTTCCTCACCGGCGCCGGCGGTGACCCGGTCGCGGCACGCCACGCAGTGTCCCAGATGCTCGGTGCCTACCGCCCGGAAACCGGGGACGATTTGCGCCTCGCCGCCAATATCATCTTTTTCAGCTTCCAGGCGCTTGAAGCCTTAAGCCAGGCCGCCGCGCCGGAACTATCCCTGACCCGGATCATCAGCCTCTACGGCGGTGCCGTTAGCCTCAGCCGTGAAGCCACGAAAGCCGAGGCTCGGGTCGCCGCACGCGCCAGGCCCGCGATGCAAACCCCCGCTCCGGACCATCATAGCGGCGTAATGGCCAACTGATCGGCGTCCGGGCCGGTTCCGGCAACCCCGGCTCGTGCCCGCCATTCCTCCGCCCCAAAAAACCAGAACTAACACAAACTAACATCTGGATAACACCAAACCACACACCATATCCCCGGGGTACCAACAGGAGCCGCAAACAAATGCCGAAACCGACGTCACTACCACTAACAGTTGAGCACATGGCTACCGTCCATGCCCTCGGGCATCCAAACTCGCCTCCGCCGCAAACACGATGGGACCCACCGGCGAACGGCTGGGCCGGCGGGCCATCCATTCCGCCGGTGGCCGCAACGCCGCCTCCAGCGCTGTTCATCCCGAACCCACTGGGTGCCGCATCGCTGGCGCGGGGCACCGGCAGCGACCTTATCGTGACCTGGACCGCTCCGGCGATCGACGCCACACACAACGCCGCAACCGGGTTCAACCTCCGATCCAGCCCCTCCGGCGCCGCCACCTGGACGACGGTATCAGGCGTCACCAGCCCGTACTCCTTGTCGGGCCTCGCAGCCGGCGCGGCGATCGACGTGCAACTCCAAAGCGCCAACGCCACCGGCACCAGCACATGGTCAACCACCAGCACGCTGACCACGGCCACGACCGGGCCGTATGCCCCGAATGCCCCGGCGATCGTCGGCGTCGCGCCGCCGCCGGACGGCACCAACTCCAAACTCCTGATCGCCTGGACCGCACCGGCGACCGACGGCACGCACGGCGCCGCCACGGGTTTCAAGCTGCGCTCCAGCCCAGCCGGAGCCGGCACCTGGACGACCGTGTCGGGTGTCGCCAGCCCGTACATGCTCACCGGCCTGACCGGAGCGACCGGGTTCGACATCCAGGTCCAGGCCACCAACGCCGCGGCCAGTCCAGGCCCGTGGTCGGCCGTCACAACCGCCACGACCTGGGGCGCCACCGTCGCGCCGGGGCCGTGGACGGCCGCTGCCTCGCAAGTTCACAGCACCAGCGTTGCGCCGAACGGCGGGGTAATGCTGTTTGCGGTCGCGGCACCAACAGCGGTGAGTGGGGCAGCATTCGCGTGGTCGGCCAGTAATGCGGCGCCCCCCGCCACCGGCCTGATCGCCGCCTCCCCCGACGGTCAAACCAACGGATGGGCGCAATACTTCAACGCACCAGCCACGCCGGGAACGTTCTATCTGTGGATGCTGGCGCAAGGCTCCGGCGGCGTCACGACAGGAGCGCTCGTTACGTCCGCGATCACTGTGTCCTAGTGGTCCGATCCCAACGCTTACCGTCCAGGCGTTGGGTGAATCGGCCCCCCAAATCAACAGCCAGTGGATAAAGCTGACGGCGCTATCCGCCGGATTTTATCCACTGGCGCCTCACCGGCTGCCAGATCTTTATCGTCAAGGAACGGATCCCGACGCGATCGATAGCGGCAAGGACGCGCGTGTCCTCCACACGGAGCGGCATGCGCTATCCCGCTCCCCGATTTGACCAATCGCATGCGCTGCCGACCACTCGGGACTTACGGTAGTGAAACCGACAACGTCCCGGGACCGGACCGGCGTCGATCTCCCCCGTCAGCCCGGAGGCGCCACCGACAATCCGTTCACCTTGTGCCGCGCGATAAACGTCGCGACCAGACCCGACGCCTTCGCGTCCTCCACGAACGCATGCAGCCACGCCGCCGCCGCGGTATTGGCCTTGGCCGTCCCGACCGCCTGCTGTACCGCGGTGAACTGGCCGCTTAAAATAACCGCGCCCGGCATCTTCTTCACATCGCTCAACAGAGCGGGCCGCAGCCCCGCCAGAGCCTCCATCTTATCGGCTACGAACAGCTCGAACGCGGCATCCAGGCCGGTCGCCCGCACCAGAGTCGCCCGCTTGACGTTGCGCTCCAGCCACAGGTCGTAAGCACTCCTGGCCGACACCGCGATCCGCACACCCGGCTTGTCCACATCCGCGATGACCTTCAGCGGCGACCCCGGCGGCACCAGATAAGTCGCCTCTATTTCCGCATAAGCCGCTGTAAATGTGATCTTTTCCGCCCGAGCGGGTTCGGCTCCGATGTTGCCGATGTCCCAGATATCCTTGCCGGCCTCATCCGCCAGCTCACCGGGTTTCGCGAACGGCACATACTTCACCGGTACGCCCAGCGCATCGGCGATGGCGCGTGCCATGTCCGGGGACACCCCGTCCGGGTCGCCGTTGGCCGCTCGGCCGGTGACCAGCAAGAAGTTGGACATATTGATGGCCGCGCGAAGCACGCCGTGCGGTGCGAGCTGGGCCTTGATTTCTGGGGTCATGCGGACGTTTCCATGATTGGTTTCAGCGCGAATGGTAGGCGGCGAACCGGCCTCTCGGCAACCCGGGCAGGGAGCTTGCGCGAAGGCAGGTCCACCCATCAGGACCAGCACCGCGCACCAGGCGCCACGCATCAGAACCGAACCGCGTCCACCGTCGCGATGTCCAACAACCGTTCGATCACCTCGGGTTCTTGCGCACCGGCGATCGCGTGCATGCCATCGACGACGAAGCAGGGGACGCCGTTGATCCCCAACCGGTGCGCCCGCAAATTGTCCGCATGCACGCCTTCGGTTTCGGCGTCCGAGGCCAGGAAGCGGCGCACCGCCAGCGGGTCCATCCCACAGGCGGTGGCCACGGCGATCAGGATGCCATGGTCGCCGATGTCATACCCATCGGTGAAATGCGCCGCGAACAGAGCCTCAACCAGGCTGTCCGCCACGCCGTAGCCGGACGCATGGCGCACCAGACGGTGCGCATCGATCGAGGACGGCGTGCGGCGGATGCGATCGAACCGAAAATCCAGCCCCTCGGTGCGGCCGGTTTCGCTGATCGTGGCATACAGGCGGCGTGCCCGGTCCTCGCCGCCGAATTTGCGCACCACGTAGTCGGGGCGGGCCATGCCCAGGCGCGGCATGTCGGGGTTCAGCAGGAACGGGCGCCAGATCAGTTCGAAGGTGATGTCGGGCCGGCGACGTAACGTCCGCATCAGGCGCCGGACCCCCAGGTAGCACCAGGGGCAAACGAGATCATGCACGATCTCGATCTGCAGCCGGGCTTTAGGAGGCGATAGGACGTTCACCCGGCAAGTGTGACGCGTTCGCGTTGGATTGTCACGCGGGCATCGTGCGGGGAAACCAGCGCCAGGGCAGTGCCCTTGGAACCAATTTACCGGCTTGCCGTTATCCAATCGGGCCAGAACCGAGCCAGCGGCGATGCGGCGGCAACCGATCGCACCGCATCTTGATCGGCCGGAGTCATGGTGGTCCGCCAGGCCTCGGCGGCGGCCACCGCATCGCGGACAATCGCATAGTAACCGGCCTCACCCCGGTAGGCACTGCTGCGCGCGACAAAGTCCTCGGTCTGCCGGTTCCAGTCCAGGCCGGAGAATGTCAGCATCCGGCGTGCCAGTGCTTCGGGTTGGGCGCACAGCGCCTCATACAGCACGACATGGACGTTGGGTTGACCCGCCAGCGCGGCGTATGCCGGTTCGTTGAAGGCGCGCCAGCTCCAGGCGTATTTCGCCGCGTTGGGCAGCGCCTGGAAAGCGGGCTCGCCGATGCCGTGTCCGGCGGCGAACCGAACCGCTTTGGCCTCGTCGAACGGCATGTCGGTGCCGGCGGTCGTCAGGTCGAACCGGCCTTGCCGGTTGCCCCGCATCACCGAGGCGACCTGCCCGCACGGGTGGCGCAGGATGAAGATCGTGCGGCTGTCCGGCAGCGTGCGGGCCAGGACGGCGGCGCCCTCGGCCCAACGGATCGACTTGATGGCGAGCCGCGGTGCCGGCCGGTCGCCCAGATCGGGAATGGGCAGCCTGCCCGGGGCGCTGAATGGAGGCGGCAGGCGGCCGGCCGCACTGACGATGGTGGCCAGCAGAGTCCGCAGGCCGCGTCGCCAGGCAGGCTGCCAGGATTTGGCGAAGAACGGTTGCTTGCCGGCCGTGCGAGGGCTTCGATCGGCGACCCAGCGCGCCAGCAGCGCCGGCAGGGCATCGGCCGTCAGCGGCAATGGGCCGGGCAGCGCCGCATCCGGTTCGTGCCGGTAGAGCACGTCCGGGTGACTGTCGATGATCTTCGCCAGCCAGGTCGTGCCGGAGCGTGGCGCGCCAAGGATCAGGATCGGCGCGGCCAGGGCGTCCGGGGAAACGCTACTCAGGCAAGCCTGCCGTGGCAGTGCTTATACTTTTTTCCCGACCCGCATGGGCACACCGCGTTGCGTGGGGTCGCCGCCCAGGTGCTGTCATCGTTCGGATCGATCGCCGGAATACGAGCCGGCGAGG
>JAYUEJ010000562.1:0-12744 GCA_043739265.1 Rhodopila sp.
ACGAACTGGCTGAACACCAGCGCCCGGTGCCGGTTGCGGATCAGCTCCTCCACCAGCTCCATAAACGCCGCCAGCTTGCCGCTCGGTATCCCCGCCGCCGCGTCGATCAGCGCCGGATTGCAGCACGCCCGCCGCAACCGGGTGATTTCGGCAAGAATCTGGATTTTCCGCCGCCCCTCCGGCGCATCCAAAGCCGCGATCCGCTCCAGCGACCGCTGCCGCAACGCCTCATAAAACGCCCGTTCCGCCTCGCTCATCTCCACATTCAGCGTCTGCTCGGTCCTGGGAGGCAGCTCGCTCAGCACCGCGGCCTTGGTCCGGCGCAACAGGAACGGCCGGATCAGCGCGCGCAACGCCTGCCGGGCATGCGGGTCCTTGTCCCGTTCGATCGGCCGGGCGAACCGCTTCTGGAACCCTTCCCTGGAGCCCAGCACGCCCGGATTGACGAAGCTGAACAGGCTCCAAAGCTCATCCAGATAATTCTCCACCGGAGTCCCCGTCAGCGCCAGCCGGAACCCGGCCTGCAACCCCCCAACCGCCTGAGCCCGCTTGGTCCCCGCATTCTTGATCGCCTGCGCCTCATCCAGCACCACCATCTGCCAGGGGCGCCCGGTCAGCGCCTCACCCAGCAGCCCATAGCTGCACACCAGCACGTCCCGCGCCCCCATCCCGGCCACCAACGCCGCCCGATCGCCCCCCACCGGCAGCCGGTGCGTGCGAAGCGTCGGGGCAAACCGAGCAATCTCGGCCTCCCAGTTGGGACATACCGACGTCGGTGCGATCACGAGGCACGGCCCCTCCGCCGCGCGGTCCAGCATCACCGCGATCGCCTGCACCGTCTTACCCAGGCCCATATCGTCGGCCAAACACGCCCCGGCGCCCCAACGCGCCAGACGCGACATCCAGACGAACCCGTCGATCTGGTAGTCGCGCAGCTCCGCCGCCAGCGTCGCCGGCAGTATCGGAGTCCACCCCTCGGCCGCCCGAATGCGCGCGACATGCTTCTTCCACGCCGCGTCCGCCTTGACCTCGCCCGCATCCTCAAGCACCGCATCCAGCGCCGGCGCACCCAGCGCATGCACGCGGCGGCCGGATTTCGACGGCTCCGACACCGATTCCAGCCGCTGCAACTGCGCCTGCAACTGGCGGGTCAGCGCCACGAAACGTCCGTCGCCCAACGCCACGAACCGCCCCTGCGCCTTGTCCAGACGTTCAAGCAGGAAGCGCATTTCCAGCACCTGCTCCTCATCCAGCGCGACCGTTCCATCGACGCTGAACCAGTCGCGGTCCTGCGCCACCCGCAGCTTCAGATTGCCGGCCGAGACCGAACTGACCCGCATCGTGCGGCCTTCCGGCCACTCCACCGACACCGGTCCGGCGTAGGCACGCAGTTCCAACAGCAGTTCCAGACAGCCTTCCAGGTCCTCGATCACCAGTTCATGCAGCTCGGCGCCGCCACGGTCGCGCAGTGTCGCACAGGCCACGATCAGCGCCCCGCGCTCCGCCAGTTCTCGCGGCAGATCGCGGTTGGTGCGAAGCTGTTGCCCGCCGACGATCGCCAGCACGGACCGGCCGCCCAGGCCGGCGACATAGGCCGGTCCCTTGGCCCCGAACGGGCGCACCAGTAACTCCAGCTTCAATCCCGCCTCGTACGGAACCAACTGGACCACCGGGGCGGATTGGCCCTCGATCCCCGGCTGCTCGATCGCGGAAATTTCAGCGCGGATCGGCAGCGTCGGGCTGTTCCGCCGCGCCATGGCAACCACCTGATCGCGCGCCGTCGCGGGCACGGCCAGGCCCAGCGGAGTCAAAATATCCTGCACCGCCATCAATTTTTGCGAGAATTCGATCACCCGGTAGCGCGCCGGCGTCTCCGCCTCCAGGAACACCGCCGGGTCCGCGGCCCCATGCGACAGCGCGATGCGGTACCCGCCGCGTTCCTCGGTAACCAGTAATTCGACCGGGTAAGAAACGAGTTCGAGCGGCTGCAGGCGCTGCCCGGCATGGAACACCGCGGGATGCCCGACCAGCAAAGGGATCGTGCGCGCCGTGTCGAAGTCAAAGGACTCCTCGCCATACCACCCTGAGGTATCCTTGCGGATCGTGCGCAGCGCCGCGCGATCCTGCGGCGTCAGGTAATCCAGCCGCGGGTCCTGTTCATGCAGCCGCTTCATCGCCACCGCCCGTCCGTCGGTCCAGCCGTCGCGGCCTTTGGCGGATTGTTCGGCTACGGTGATGGCCTTGGTGTCCGGATCGAGGAACCAGACCAGGCGTTTGGCCTTGCGCGGCGCCTTGGCGGCGTTGGCGCCGGACTCTCCGCCGCCGAGGAAAGCATCCAGGCTTTCCAACGCCCGCTCCCACGGTTGCAGGGTCTGGATGATGGTTGTGAAGGCGACCCCGCTGGTCCCGGCGAGCCAGGCTTGGTATGGGCCGGGTTGCGGCGCCGCCCGCGCCAAAATTTCCGCATAGACACGCGCGATCAGCGGCAGCACATCCTTGAACTGCTCAAAGCGGATCAAAAGGTCGGCGAGATTCCCGCCGGAGATGGCGGCATCCACGGCATGCTCCGCCAGCGCGACGCAGGCGGCGGCGAGCGGGGCGGTCGGCTTAAGCTGGCGCAGACTGTTCAGCAGCACGCGCGCCCTGGTTTCGATCCCCTGCACCAGCCACAGCAGCGCCTGCATCGCCTGCAGACCGACATCGGTGGCGGCGTCTTCGGACTCGGCCATCGCGGCATCCAGCCCGGTCTGGATCTCGGCATGCAACCCAGCGTCGTTGGCCCGCAGCAGCGCCATCAGGAAGAACACCCGGTGTTCCTGCTCCAGAAACACCTTGCGTTTGCCCAGGCGCTTGCGCCGCAGCTTCAGCGCATCCCGATAGTGCCGCAGCGCGTCTTCGTTGCGACCGTCGAGGAATGCGATCGCGCCCTCCAGCGCATGCCGCGTGTCGCCGGCGCTGTCCTCGATCGCGGCCGCCCGTTCCCGCACCGCATCCAACCGCCCGGCGAGCAGATCGTATCGCAGAAGCTGCGCCCTGAGGCCGCCGAAGCTGTCCTGTTCCTGAAGCTGCCGGGATAGGGCGATCGTCCCAAGCATTTCCTGGCCGCCGAGGCCGGTCACGATGAACGCGTTGAGTTTGGCTTCAAGCAGCGGGGCCTGAATCACCGGATGGCGGCTGGCGATCCAGTCGGCTTGCAACGCCACGTCGTGAAACGCCCGGGCCAGGGACATGACCGTGCCGTGCGAACCGAAGGCTTTGTCGCAAAGGTCGCGGGTTGTAATGAATTCGGCCGCGTCGTTGGTATAGACCGCGAGCCGGATCTGGCGATTTACCCCGTCGCCATCTATTACGATAGATGAATAATAATACCGGTTGGCTTTTTGGGCGGGAAGCACCTGGCGGATCGCCTCGGCCAGAGCCCTGGCATCCTCGGAGGCCGCGGCATCGGTCGCCACCGCATGCAGCAGCACCGGCACGCAGGCGTTGTCCTTGGTTAGCAACCCTTGGCCACGAAGCTCGTCGAGTAAACCGCTGACGAGCTGGACCGCCCAGGCTTTGCCGTTTCGCGCCCGTGATCCGGTTGCCTTGAGGCAATCCAGGAATTCGGGCTTCGCGGCAGGCGGGACGATCAGGCTATTGAGCCGCAGCATCAGTTTGAGACTGGGGGGCAGTCGGATGTAGCGATCCCACAGCACGGCGACCTGTGGGTGAGGGGAGATGGCATTCATTCGGTCAGTAAACCGCAAATACGGCCGAGTCGGGAAGGGCCACCCCTGACAGCGCGTCCGTGGATGACTATGTTTGAGGCAAATCAGGGAGAGGAGAACCCGTTCATGTTGAACCCAGTCTCGCCAATGCCGTTGCAGGATCCGATGCTGTTCCGGCAGGCAAACTACCTGGATGGCAAATGGGTGCAGGCCGACAGCGGCCAGACCATCGTGGTGAAAAACCCCGCTACCGGCGAAATCGTCGGCGAAGTTCCCAACATGGGCGCGGCCGAAACCCGCCGAGCGATCGAAGCGGCGAACGCGGCGTGGCCAAAGTGGCGGGCGATGCTGGCGAAGGAACGCGGTGCGATACTGCGAAAAATGTCGGACCTGATGCTGGCAAACGCCGACGACCTTGCGCTGATCATGACCGCCGAACAAGGTAAGCCGCTGGCCGAGAGCCGGGGAGAAATCGTCTATGCCGCCAGCTTCATCGAGTGGTTCGCCGAAGAAGGCAAGCGCGTCTATGGCGACACCATCCCGCAGAACGCCAAGGGCCGCCGCATCCTGGTGCTGAAAGAACCGATCGGCGTGTTCGCCGCGATCACGCCGTGGAATTTCCCCGCCGCGATGATTACCCGAAAAGCCGGTCCCGGCTGGGCGGCGGGTTGCACCGGGGTGATCCGGCCGGCTTCGCAGACTCCGTTTTCAGCACTGGCCCTGGCGGTGCTGGCAGAACGCGCCGGGATGCCGGCCGGCGTCTGCAACGTGCTGACCGGCGGATCGTCCGCCATGGGTGGCGAACTGACATCGAACCGCATGGTCCGCAAACTGTCGTTCACCGGCAGCACCGAGGTCGGCGCCAAACTGCTCGCGCAATGCGCCCCGACGATCAAGAAAACCAGCATGGAACTGGGCGGCAACGCGCCGTTCATCGTGTTCGACGACGCGGATT
Organism: Rhodopila sp.; assembly: GCA_043739265.1. Classification (GTDB taxonomy): domain Bacteria; phylum Pseudomonadota; class Alphaproteobacteria; order Acetobacterales; family Acetobacteraceae; genus Rhodopila. The sequence goes on from JAYUEJ010000562.1 coordinate 4,663, forward strand.
TGGACGCCGCGGTGGTCGGCGCGATGGGCAGCAAATTCCGCAACACCGGCCAGACCTGCGTCTGTGCCAACCGCATCCTGGTGCAGGACGGCGTGTATGACGCGTTCTCCGCCAGGTTGAAGGTGGCGGTGGAGGCGATGAAGGTCGGCAACGGCATGGAACCGGGCGTCACCCAGGGTCCGCTGATCAACGCCGACGCGCTCAAGAAGGTGGAGGAGCATATCGCGAACGCCCTGTCGCTCGGCGCCACCGTCTTAACCGGCGGCAAAAAGCATCCGCTCGGCGGCAACTTCTACGAACCGACGGTGCTGGCAAACGTGTCGCGGGACGCCCTGATCTTTCGCGAGGAAACCTTCGGCCCGGTGGCACCCTTGTTTCGATTCAAGACCGAGGAAGAAGCGATCCGTCTTGCGAACGACACCGAGTTCGGCCTCGCCGCCTATTTCTATGCTCGGGATATCGGCCGCATCTTCCGGGTCGGCGAGGCGCTGGAATACGGCATCATCGGCATCAATGAAGGCATAATCTCGACAGCCGAAGCGCCGTTCGGCGGCATGAAGTCGTCGGGGCTGGGGCGCGAAGGATCAAAATACGGGATCGAGGATTACCTGGAAATCAAATACCTGGCGATCGGCGGAATCGGAACCTAAGGCGCCAAGCCTATAAAAATGATCGCGTTGTCGGCCACCCTGCGTGCCAGGTGCCGCTTGATCCGCGGCATGACTTGTCGGCCAAACTCCCTCTATCGTCATGGCCTGCCATCCGCACACCGGCCATCCGCACACCGGCCATCCGCGCACCGACGGCCGGTGAGCGGGTGGCGGAAACAGGCAGGCAACGACGAAAAGGCAACACGGGCGGACCAAATTAAGAATTGCTGAAAAAACGCTCCCGGCGGCGCCACGCAAAATGCCGGCGCCCTCGATCGCCACCCCCAAAAATGCGTTCCGTCACGTCCCAATGAGGCCGCATCGCTAATCTTGCTCCGTGGTCCCCGTGATCCTCCGGCCTCCTCCGTGATAAAAATAAAAAAAGCATCGACGAATGCCCGATTTTCGCGCCGTCCCCAAACCGGCGAAACCACTCCCCCCACCGCGAAAGAGCAATGAAAGCGACGCCGACTCTCGCCTCCCAACAGACAGCCGCTTTCACCACCATTGGTCCAATGCGAACCGCTGAAAGCCCAAGCCAACCCGGCCCATTCCCCCTGGCCATTCCCCCTCACACACGCCATCTTCCCGCCAAGTGTGCACCGTCGTCGTCCTCATCTCCCCCGACCGGATACTCCTTGCCGCCAACCGCGATGAGCGGGTGGACCGTCTATGGGACCCGCCCGCCGCCTGGTGGCCGAACCGCCCTGGTGTCACCGCCGGCCGCGACCGCTCCGGTGGAGGCACCTGGATGGGGATCAACCAGCACGGAGTCGTCGCGACCGTATTGAACAGGCCCGGCACACTGGGCCCCGCCGCCGGCAAGCGCAGCCGAGGCGACCTTCCCCTCATGGCCCTGGAACACCCGACCGCTGCCGACGCCGCCCGGGCACTGACCAGGCTGGACGCAGGGCTGTGGCGCGGCTTCAATATGGTCCTGGCGGATCGCGCCGGAGCGTGGTTCGTCAGGGGCCTCGGCCACGGCCAGCCACAGGCGGAACCGTTGCCGCCGGGTATCTCCATGGTCACCGCACATGACCCGAACGACCTGGACAGCCCCCGTACCGCCCGCCACCTGCCCAATTTCCAGGCCGTCGAACCAACCTGGAACGCCTGGCATGCGATCCTGTCAGATCAGGGCGGGGAACCGGCCGAGCAGCTAAACGTCGTCCCGCGCGCCGGATTCGGCACGGTGAGTTCCTCGTTTGTGACGCTTCCCACCCGTGCGGCCGCTGCCGGCGGCGACCCTATATGGCTGTTCGCCCCCGGCCCGCCGCATCAGGCGCCGTTCCACCCCGTCGCGCATCGATAGCAACCTGCTCTTTTGCGTCGCCGATACCGCTGCTATACCGGCGCCGACGCACGCACTATACACGCGCCGCCGCGCGCAGCGGTGACCACCTAAGGAAACCCGCGATGGCCCGCCGCCGACAGCTCTATGAGGGCAAAGCCAAGATCCTGTTCGAAGGACCGGAACCCGGCACCCTCGTCCAATATTTCAAGGATGACGCCACCGCCGGCAACGGCGCGAAGAAGGGCATCATCACCGGCAAGGGCGTGCTGAACAACCGGATCAGCGAATATCTGATGGTGAAATTGCACGACATCGGTGTCCCGACCCATTTCGTCCGCCGCCTGAACATGCGCGAGCAGCTTATCCGCGAAGTCGAGATCGTCCCGCTGGAGGTCGTCGTTCGCAATGTCGCCGCCGGCAGCCTCGCCACCCGGCTCGGTATCGTCGAGGGCACCCGTCTGCCGCGCTCGATCATTGAGTATTATTATAAGAACGACGCCCTCAACGACCCTATGGTGTCGGAGGAGCACATCACCTGTTTCGGCTGGGCGAGCACCGCCGATCTCGACGACATCGTCGCGCTGACCCTGCGGATCAACGACTTCCTGTCCGGTCTGCTGCTGGGCGTCGGCATCACCCTGGTCGATTTCAAGCTGGAATTCGGCCGGTTGTGGGAAAACGATGAGATGCGGATCATCCTGGCCGATGAGATCAGCCCGGACAACTGCCGTTTGTGGGACAGCAAGACCAACGAGAAGATGGACAAGGACCGCTTCCGCCGCGACCTGGGCAAGGTCGAGGAAGGGTATCAGGAGGTCGCGCGCCGCCTGGGAATCCTGCCGGAAGCCGGAACACGCGACCTTAAAGGGCCGGAGTTGATGCAGTGAAGGCGACCGTGACGGTGATGCTGAAAACAGGCGTGCTGGACCCGCAGGGCAAGGCGATCGCGCACGCGCTGGGGACTCTTGGGTTTTCCGGGGTCAGCGGCGTGAGGGCGGGCAAGATTCTGGAAATCGAATTATCCGAAATCGACCCGGTGAAAGCCAAGGCCGCCGCCGAGGACATGGCGCGCAAACTGCTGGCGAATACGGTGATCGAGAGCTTCCGGGTGACGGTCGAGGAATAAGGCCTCAGACCAGGTCCGTCGTGGCATAGAAGTCGGCCAGGCGGCCGTCGTAACCGATGCTGTCCAGGCGCAGCGCCTCATTCCCAACCACGATCGCCGGGGTGTCGTCGCCTTGACGCAGAACCTCGGCTCGCACGGAGGTGCTGGATAGGATCAGCACCTCCTTCACGCTCGGGATGGTGGCATAGGCCCAGACATTGGCGCGGGTCTTCAACGCGTTCGACGGAGACAGAACTTCCACCAGAAGCACCGGATCGGCCAGTGACCGCCCATCGGTAAACGCCGCACAGGAGACGCCAAGATCGGGCACGCGATGGTTAAACCGAGCGCGCAAATGGGGAATGACACCGGGTGTCGTAATGACGCGGCACGACGGCCGGTGAGCCCGCAGGTGCAATCCGAATAGCATCGCGGCCTGGCTTTGAATGGCTCCGTGGTTCAGACCGGGCGGCGCCATGCAAACGGGTTCGCCGTCCACAAGTTCCCAACGGCGGTCCTCCAGGCCGGGAGGCGGTTCCCAGTCGTGGAATTCGTCCACGGTCAGCAAAGGCCGGCGCAGGGCTTGGCTCATGGTGGTTTAATATCAGACGGCGGCCCCTTGTGCCAGTTGGATGTGTCCAGGGGCCAGGGGAAGCGCATTTGGAATTTGCTTGACGGGCGCATGATACCTTGCCGGACCCGGCGGTGGTCGAATCGGGCCTTTCGGTGCGCAATGGGACGTGGGCGGGTGCGCCCTCCAACGGGGCCAGACCCTGGCACTTTGTCGCGGCGAACCCGCCAAAGTTCGGATGAGGGCGTCCCGGTTCGAGCAGGCGGAACAGCCGTCAGCGCCGCGCCAGGCAAGCACTCATGCCGCCGTCAAGGGAATTCCAGATGCGATTCCCCTGGTGTTAGCCGAATGCTTGATTTCGTAGCCTGCTGTAGCTACATAGCCTTGTGAAAGAGGGCTTGTCATGACAACCGATACCGTGGTTCGCGCCCGCATCGACGCGGTGGTGAAGGCCGAAGCGACGGATGTTCTTGAAAAAATGGGCCTTTCGGTATCCGACGCCATCCGGATGCTCATGATCCGCATTGCACACGAAAAGGCCCTTCCGTTCGATGTCCGCGTCCCGAACGCGGAAACCCGCGCGGCCATGCGGGAACTCGATGCTGGCGGCGGCAAGGCATTCAATACTGTGGCTGATTTGATGGCTGACCTGAATGAGGACGATTAAACCGTCAACGGCCTTCAGGCGCGATTATCGAAAGATCAGGTCAACACCCAGATACAAGGGCGTTGACACCGTGTTGGCCGCTATTTTGGACCTGCTGGCGAACGACCGGCCGTTGCCGCTCAATCACCGCGATCATACCCTGTCCGGCGATTGGTCGGGGTTTCGGGAATGTCATGTGCGGCCGGACCTGCTTCTCATCTACGACAGGCCAGATGAAGACTTGCTTCGGCTCGTGCGGCTGGGTTCGCACAGTGAACTGTTCGGATAGGATATCGACTGCCGCCGAACCGGGAAATCCGTCGATGATCGGGATCCGCTGCACGGCGATATCCGAGTTCTGGCATTAAGGCACCATGACGCCTTCTCTCTCGCTCCTGGCCACTGGAAACTTCCCGCCAACTCTGTCAGGTAGCCACCCATGAAGACAGGCATCATCATCTTCCCCGGCATCAACCGCGAGCGCGACATGGTCATCGCGCTGCAAGCCTCTTTCGGCACCGCGCCCAAAATGCTGTGGCACAAAGACACCGACCTCGCCGGCCTCGATCTGATCGTCATCCCCGGCGGCTTCAGCTTCGGCGACTACCTCCGCTGCGGCGCCATGGCCGCCCAGTCCCCAATCATGCAGGCGGTAAAAGCCCATGCGGATAAAGGCGGCTACATCCTGGGCGTCTGCAACGGCTTCCAGATCCTCACCGAGGCCGGCATCCTCCCCGGCGCCCTGCTGCGCAACGCCGGCCTGCGCTTTCTCTCGATGGACTGCCATCTCCGCGTCGAACGCGCCGACACCGCCTTCACCCGGCATTACCGGCAAGGCCAAACGTTCCGCAGCGTCATGGCCCACGGCGACGGCAACTATTTCGCCGACACCGCCACCCTCGACCGCCTGGAAGCCGAAAACCGCGTCGCCCTCCGCTACGCCACCAAAGCCGGCGACCTGACGCCCGAGGCGAACCTGAACGGCAGCGCCCGCTCCATCGCCGGCATCCTCAGCCCCAACCTCCGAGTCCTGGGCCTGATGCCGCATCCGGAAGACCTGGTGGACCCGTTGATGGGCGGGGCCGACGGAAAGCCGCTGTTCGACGCCCTCGCAGCGGCGTAAACCTCGATTATGAACCCAGAAGTCAACGAATCCCTCGCCCGCAGCTTCGGCCTCAGCGCCGAAGAATACGGCCGCGTGCTCACCATCATGGGCCGCACCCCAAGCTTCACCGAACTCGGCGTCTTCAGCGTCATGTGGTCGGAGCATTGCAGCTACAAATCCAGCCGCGTCTGGCTCAAACAGCTCCCCACCAAAGCCCCCTGGGTCATCCACGGACCGGGTGAGAACGCCGGCGTCGTCGATATAGGCGACGGGTTGGCCGCCATTTTCAAGATGGAAAGCCACAACCACCCCAGTTTCATAGAACCGTACCAGGGCGCCGCGACCGGGGTAGGGGGCATCTTAAGAGACGTCTTCACCATGGGCGCCCGCCCGATCGCCAACCTCAACGCCCTTCGCTTCGGAAGCCCCAAAAACCCCCGCACCAAACGCGTCGTTGACGGCGTCGTCCGCGGCATCGGCGGTTACGGCAACTGCGTCGGCGTGCCCACCGTCGGGGGAGAAATCAACTTCCACCCCGCCTATGACGGAAACCCCCTCGTCAACGCCATGACCGTCGGCATCGCGAGCAAGGACAAAATCTTCCTGTCCGCCGCCGCCGGCATCGGTAACCCGGTCGTCTATGTCGGCTCCAAAACCGGTCGCGACGGCATCCACGGCGCCACCATGGCGTCAGCCGAGTTCGCCGCCGACTCCGAAGACAAACGCCCCACCGTGCAGGTCGGCGATCCTTTCATCGAAAAATTGTTGATCGAGGCCTGCCTGGAACTCATGGCCACCGACGCCATCGTCGCCATTCAGGACATGGGTGCCGCCGGCCTGACCAGCAGCGCCGTTGAAATGGCCGGCAAGGGCAATGTCGGCATTGAACTCGATCTCGACCACGTCCCGGCCCGCGAAACCGGCATGACCGCCTATGAATTCATGCTGTCGGAAAGCCAGGAACGCATGCTGATGGTCCTGCGCCCCGACCGCGAACAACTCGCCCGCGACATCTTCGCCAAATGGGACCTCGACTTCGCCATCATCGGCCGCATCACCGACACCGGCCGCATCGTCGTTCGCCATCACGGCGTCGTCGAAGCCGACATCCCGCTGTCTCCCCTCAACGATCAGGCCCCGCTCTACACCCGCCCCACCGTCGATACCCCCAAACTGGAAAAGCTCAACCCCGCCCGGATCGAAGACCGCTACGGCCTGACCGCGGCGCTGGAGAAACTCGTCGGCTGCCCCGACCTGTGTTCGCGCGCCTGGGTCTGGGACCAATACGACAGCACCGTAGGCGGACAAACCGTCCTGCGCCCCGGCGCCGCCGATGCCGCCGTCGTCAAGCTGGAGGGCCTGAAGCGCGCTTTGGCCCTGACCACCGATTGCACCCCGCGCTACTGCCTCGCCGATCCCGAAACCGGCGGCGCCCAGGCCGTGGCCGAAGCCTGGCGCAACCTGACCGCCGTCGGCGCCCGCCCCCTCGCCATCACCGACAACATGAATTTCGGAAATCCCGAGAAACCCGAAATCATGGGCCAGTTCGCCGCCGCCATTCGCGGCATGGCCGCCGCGTGTGAGGCACTGGACTTCCCCGTCGTCTCCGGCAACGTCAGCCTCTATAACGAAACCGAGGGACGCGCGATCCTGCCCACCCCGGCGATCGGCGGCCTGGGAGTTCTCGACGACGCCGCTCAGGCCGTCGGCCTGGCCCTCCCCCCCTGGCTCGACATCGTTCTTATCGGCGCCACCACCGGTTGGCTCGGGCAATCCATCTGGCTGCGAGAGATCGCCGGCCGCGAAGATGGCGCCCCGCCGCCGGTCGATCTGGCGGTCGAACGTGCCAACGGCGATTTCGTTCGCACCCATATCCTGAACGGGACAATCCGAGCATGCCATGATGTGTCGGATGGAGGGGTGCTGGTGGCGTTGGCGGAAATGGCGATGGCCAGCGGCATCGGTGCCCGCATGATGACTCACCCGCGCGACATTCCGGGCCACGCGTTCTGGTTCGGCGAGGATCAGGCCCGCTACCTCGTCGCCGTACCAGACCACGTCGCCTTCGCCCGCATCGCCGAGGCCGCGGGGATTCCCGTCATGCGCCTGGGCACGTCGGGCGGCGGGGATTTGACTCTGCCCGATGGCGGCACGATATCGGTGACGACGTTGCGCGCGGCACACGAACGCTTCTTCCCGTCCTGGATGGACGGGACCAGCCTTTAGAAGGACAGCATACGATGGCGATGGCGGCGAACGAGATCGAAGCTTTGATCAAGGCAGCCCTGCCCGACGCGCGGATCACCGTGGAAGACCTCGCCGGCGATGGCGATCACTACGCCGCCAACGTCGTCAGCGAGACATTTCGCGGCATTTCCCGTATCAAACAGCACCAGATTGTCTATGCCGCGCTGCGCGGCCGCATGGGCGGGGAATTGCACGCCCTTGCATTGCAGACCTCCGCACCCGAATAATAGGCTCCAAAGGAGTTTTCCGACATGACCGACACGATTTCCCAGCGTATTCAGGGCGACATCGAGAAGAACGATGTGATGCTCTATATGAAGGGCACCCCGATGTTCCCCCAATGCGGATTCTCGGCGCGGGTGATCCAGATCCTGACCCATATGGGCGTCCCGTTCCAGACCGCCAACGTGCTGGAAGACGACGAGCTGCGAGAGGGCATCAAGTCGTTCTCGCAATGGCCGACC
>JAYUEJ010000563.1:0-4248 GCA_043739265.1 Rhodopila sp.
CGAAACAGATGAATCTGGCCACCGACCTGACGGTCAGCCGCGTGCAGGAGAGCTTTGCCTCGCCCGACACGCTGTCATTCTGGGCGCTGCCCGGCTTTATCTCGCTGTTGGACCGATCGGGTTTTTCCTCGATCCGCCACCGGCTGCATTTCCAGGCGTTGCTGGCCCTGCCGCTGCTGGCCGGAACGATGACGCTGGTATCCGCCGGGTTTTCGATGCGTCCGGCCCGGCGCGGCGGGGTGGCGAAAATGATCGGCAGTGGGGTGGCGGCGGGATTCGTGCTGTTCGTGGTATCCAAAATCGCCGAGGAGATCGGCCAATCCGGCGCTTTGCCGGTCGCCCTGGCGGCCTGGGCGCCGGCCGCATCCGGCCTTATGCTGGCGGTCGCCTTGCTGCTGCACACGGAAGACGGCTGAATATGGATCGCCCCCGACGTTCAAGACCTGCCGCCTTGATAGCCAGCGCCCTGGTGGCCAGCGCCCTGAGAGCCAGCGCCATGAGAGCCAGCGCCATGACGGCCAGCGCCATGACGGCCACGCCATGATGGTCAGAACCAGGGTGTGCGTGGGCCCCGTGCCTATCGTCGTCATGCTGATGGCCCTGGCCGGCTGCTTCGGCACCAACAGCGCCCGGGCGCAGTTGAGTGCGCTGTCCGATCGCCAGAATAATCGCGAGGCCGGCAAGAACGATCCTGTCACCTTCTCGGCGGACCGGGTGGATTATGACAAGGACAAGTCGCTGGTCACCGCCACCGGGCATGTGGAGGCGTGGCAGAACGGCCATGTGATGCGCGCCGACTCGATCACCTTCGATCGCAACACCGGCGTTGCCGCCGCCATAGGGCATGTCGTGCTGATGGAGCCGGACGGGGAGGTGATGTTCGCCGACTACGCCGAGATGCAGAACAACATGAACGACGGCATCCTGAAGGACATGCGGGCGCTGTTGCAGCAAAACGGCAGGCTGGCGGCGAACGGCGCGCAACGCACCGGCGGACAGATCAACGAACTGACGAAGATGGTCTATACGACCTGCAACCTGTGTGCCGACGACCCTGACCATCCCCCGTTATGGCAGATACGTGCGACCTCGGCCGTCCAGGACATGGAACACAAACGGATCGAATATGAGAATGCGACGCTGGAGATGTTCGGCGTCCCGGTCGCGTATTTTCCGTATTTCTGGCACGCCGACCCGTCCGTGAAGCGTGAATCCGGCCTGTTGCCACCCATTACCGGCATATCGTCCAGCCTGGGTGGGTTCTATGGGCAGCCCTATTATCTGGTGATCGACGACCAGTCGGACGCGACGCTGCTGCCTATGTTGTCCACGCGTGCCGGGGCGCAGCTCGATGTCGAATACCGCCGCCGTTTCAACGCCGGGGATCTGTTGGTGAATGTCTCGGGCGGGTATCTGGACAACTCGCCGCAGGGTTCGGTCACGGCCACTGGCCGGTTCAACTACGACGACACCTGGCGCTGGGGTTTCAACATCAACCGGGCGTCGTCGGTGGAGTATGTCCGCGCCTATCATGTGGTGGAGGGACTGGCCGGCGATGCAAACGTGCTAACCAGTCAGTTCTACGGCGAAGGGTTTGGCGAAGGCTCCTACACACGGCTTGATTCGAAAGTGTATCAAGGACTGAGCACCGCGATCAACACCAGCACGCTGCCCTTGGTGCTGCCGCGCTATCAATACAGCTATTTTGGCACGCCGGATTCGCTGGGCGGCCGGCTATCGGTTTCTACCAGCGCGTTCAACATCATCCGCACCAGCGGCACCAATACGCGCCGCGCCGCTTTGACGGTGGACTATGAGAGGCCGTTCGCCGGCCTGCTGGGCGATCAATGGAAGGTCACCCTGCATGGCGATGCCGCGGCCTATGACGCTTCGGCGTTCAATGAATTGCCGAATTACGGCCCCCGGCGCGGCGTGGACTCGGCCCGAGCGCTGCCGCAGATGGCGGTGGATTTCCGTTGGCCGTTTGCCCGCGATGGCGGCGCCTGGGGCACCCAGCTTATCGAGCCGATCGCGCAGATCGTCGTCGCGCCGCGGTCCGGCGACAGCCAGTTGCGCCGCTACCCGAACGAGGACAGCCTGGATTTTGAATTCACCGACGCCAACCTGTTCGGCTTCAACCGGTTTTCCGGCACCGATCGGCTGGAAGGCGGCGTGCGCGCCAATGTCGGGTTGCACGGGGCGTGGTATCTGGGCGGCACCACGTTCGACGGACTGGTCGGGCAATCCTATCGCACCGGGAAGGACAATCTGTTTCCGGCGGCGTCCGGGCTGCACGACCCGGTATCGGACATCGTCGCCCGCGGCACCTTCGCGCCGACCCCGTGGCTTGACCTGACCTATCGCACGCGCCTGGACAAGGACACCCTGGCGACCCACTTCGCCGACGCCATCGCATCCGTCGGCGTGGACAAGTTGCGGGTGACCGGGGGCTATATCTACACCAATTCGAGTCCCATCGACTATTACAACCAGCCCGCGCCGCCGCCGGCGGGCAACGCCTACTATTTCCCCCGCAACGAAGCGACCGTCGGCGTGTCGTCCAGGTGGGGCGAGTACCGGTTCAACGGTTATGCCCGCCGCGATCTGGCGAACAACAAAATGGTCTCGGTCGGCGCGGCCGCGACCTACGAGGACGAATGCTTCATCTTTGATTTAAGGATGTACCGTCGCTATACGAGCATCAGCGGCGATAACGGTGCCACCACCGTGCTGTTTCTGGTGACCTTCAAGACGATCGGCCAATTCGGCTATCGCGCGCTATGAATTCGGGAGTGCCTGACATGCCGACTCTTCGCCGCGGCCATCCCCCCGGGAGACTCCATTGTGGACTCCACCGTGGGATTGCTGGCGCGCTAGCCTTGCTGCTGGCGTTTCCAGCGGCGAGTTCCTCGGCCGCGGCGCCGGCGAAACCGGGCGTCGCGACGACGGCGAAACCGCCAGGGGCCGCTCCGGGAGAGCTGGCCATCACCGGCGGCAGCCGCATCGCCGCGGTGGTCAATGGCGACGTCATCACCGAAGCCGATATCGCCAACCGGGCGCGGCTGTTCGCCATCTCCACCGGTCTGCCGTTGTCGGGCGACGTGATTGCCCGTTTGCGGCCGCAAATCCGCAAGCAATTGATCGATGAGCGGCTGCGGGTGCAGGAAGCGCAGCGGCGCAAGATCGTTATCCAGGACGCCCAGATCGCTACGGCGATCAAGGACATCGAGTCCCGCAACGGCATGGCGGCCGGGTCCATGCGGGCCAAGCTGGCGTCCGACGGTGTCAGCACCCGCACGCTGATCGACCAGATCCGCGCCCAGCTCGTGTGGTCGCAGATGCTGCGCGACGGCGTCGGCGATCGGGTCAACGTCACCGAAACCGAGGTGGCCGAACAGCAGAAGCTGGCGGCCCAACGAACCGGCCAGATGGAATACCGCGTCGCGGAAATTTTCATCCCGGTCGATGATCCCGCCAACAGCGCCGACGCCCAGCGGTTTGCCGAAACGGTGATCACCGAACTGCACGCCGGCGCCCCGTTCCCGCTGGTTGCCGCGCAGTTCAGCCAAACCCAAAGCGCCCTTGAAGGCGGCGAGCGCGGCTGGGTGCAGACCAACCAGCTTGATACCGCGGTCGGCCAGATCGTCACCCAGATGCCGGTGGGCGCGATCAGCAACGCGATTCGGGTGCCGGGCGGATTTTCCATCATCGCGCTGCAGGGCAAGCGGGAGATCGGACGCGACCTCGCCACCATCGTGACGCTGCGGCAGGCGTTCTTCACATTCGCCACCCCGTTGACCGATCCGCAGAACCCGACCGAGCAGCAGCGGCAGTCGCTGTTGAAGGCGCGGTCGTTGGACAGCACGATCAAAAGCTGCGAGCAGATGGAAACGTTTGCCAAGGCCAACAACCTGACAAACCGTCCGGTCGATCCGGGCGAGGTGCGTGTCGAAGGCGTCAACCCGCCGGCGTTCCGCCAGTTGCTGGCGACCATTGCGATAGGCAAACCCACCGAACCGTTGATTTCCCGCGACGGCATCGCGGTGATTACGGTTTGTTCGCGGGAGCAGAAAAACGTCGGTGAAGTCTCCGCGTCCGAGGTCCAGCATCGCCTGGTCAATGAGCGGGTCGAGATGCTGTCGCGCCAGATGATGCGCGACCTGCACCGCAAGGCCACCATCGACCTGCGTAATGGTGGAGTCTAAGGCGGGGCGGCGCCGGTGACCGAGCTTGCGCCGCTACGAGACG
>JAYUEJ010000564.1:0-4243 GCA_043739265.1 Rhodopila sp.
AACATGGCTTTATATCTTATGATGGAACGCCTTCGGCGCAAGTCCCTCATGCCAGAGTCATAGTTCGGCGTTCGTCTTTTGGGGGATGGCCCCCTCCCCCCGGAGCAAACCGCAAGCGCCTCCCCTTGATTGGCGTTACATCTGCACCGCCTGCACCGCCTCCTCCAGTTCCTGGAACGTCGGCATGTGTTCGGTCGGCACCATCTTCCGTCCGGATTCCACGCTGACCTGCGGCGCGTTTCCATGCAAATGCGTCACCAGCACCGCGCGGATGACTTCGAGGTATTTGGCCTCCTCCTCCACGATCCCCTTCATCCGGGTCGAAAACGGCCCGGCGATGCCATACGCCAGCAGAATGCCGAGGAAGGTGCCGGTCAGCGCGCCGCCGATCATCGCCCCCAGCACGGCCGGCGGTTGATCGATATGCGACATCGTCTTGATCACACCCAGCACGGCGGCAACGATCCCCAGCGCCGGCAGCGCATCCGCCATGGTCTGCATGATGTGCGAGGGATGCAGTTCCTCGACCAGCACCTTCTTGAGTTCGCGGGCCATGACGTCCTCGATCTGGTTCGGGTCGTCGGCGTTCATCCCGACCATGCGGAGGTAGTCGCAAATAATCGTGCTGGCATGGTGATTGGCGAGGATCTTCGGAAATTTCTGAAACGCCACGCTGTCCGCGGGTTTTTCGATATGGGCTTCCAGTGCCATGGCGCCCTTGGTGCTGGCCAGGCGAACCAGGAAATACAGCAGGCTGAGAAGTTCGATGTAGTCCGGTTTATGGAAGGCGGCGCCCTTGATCATCTTGCCGAACGCACCCAGCGTGTGTTTGACGGCATGGATGCTGTTGGCCATCAGCATGGTACCGATCGCGGCGCCGCCGATGGTCCACATCTCGAACGGCACCGCCTCGATCAGCGGCTCCATGCTGCCGCCCGAGGTGATGTAGCTGCCCAGCACGCAGCCGAACAACAGGACAAGGCCGCCAATCGTCAGCATCTGCCGGGCTCAGGGCTTGCCGCGGGAGGGCATTTCGGCGGCAGGCGCCGGAACAGGCGCCGCGCGCAGCACCAGGATGGCGATCCGCCGGTTCGCCGCCGCCAGCGGATCGGCCGGCAGCAACGGGTCGCGATCGGCGTTTCCGGTCACCGACTTCAGGCGCGCCTCGGGAAACCCGCCATCCACCAGCAACCGCCGCGTCGCATTGGCGCGTTCGGCTGACAACTCCCAGTTGGTCCGCTCCAACCCCGGGAACGGCGCGGCATCGGTGTGGCCGGCGATCGAGATCGATTGGTTCAGTTTCAGCAGCACCGGCACGACCTTCTGCATCAGCAGCCTGGCACGCTCGTTTGGCGTCGCCGAACCGGTTGGAAACATCGGCAGCCTGACCTCATCGACGATCTGGATGCGAAGACCTTCGGGCGTCATATCGATCGCAAGCTGCCTCGCGAGGTCCGCCAGCGCCGGGTCCGCCCGCACCGCCGCCTTGATCTGCTGCGCCGCCTGCTCGAACGCGGCTTTTTCCTCGCGCGCTTTTTCCGCCGCGACCTCGGCTCGGGTTACCGGACGAGCATCCGGATGGCCGTCGCGCAGGACGTCGGCCGGCCCCCCCGGACCGGGCGCCGGCTTAGTGCCCTTTTGCCCGAGCGGCTTGTCATCGGTAGCATCGTCGGCGTCCTGGTCGTCCACCATCGGACCTTTGCCGAGGCCGTCGCCGGACTTCGCGCGATGGAATTCGGTAAAGACGGGATCGTCGCCGTCCTCGGTCCGTTCGATCACCGGACGCTTGCCGGTGACGGTCTGGACGCTGCCGCGGTCGGACACCAAAGCGCCTTCGTCGAACGCGGTATGGCCGCCGAATGGCTGACCGGTGCCGGAGGAGGCATGGGAGATCAGGTTGTTGGGGCTGAAATAGTCGGCGAGGCCTTTGCGCTGGTCCTCGGTCGTGGCGTTCAGCAGCCACATCAGCAGAAAGAACGCCATCATCGCGGTCACGAAATCGGCGTACGCAACCTTCCAGGCGCCGCCGTGGTGGCCGCCTTCGACGACTTCATACCGCTTGATGATGACCCCGCCCTTGGGTCCCTTCTTGTCGCCCTTGCTCGCCATGCCTGCCCCTCCGGAGAGAACAACATGACCGGCAAAAGTTAATTGTTTGCTAACCGCGGCGAAAAAAACCTGCAAATGACGTCACCGCCGCCGTCTGGAACGACCACGAGTATCGTCATCGCAGCGCTGGCTTATGCAGCTTGCCACTTGCCGCTTGCCAAGGTGATCCGATGTGACAAGTTACTGCGGATGAACTGCCTTTCCGGCGCAATTTCTCGCGCTGCTGACAGCAAGCTTTGGCACCTGATCAGGAGATTATACATGACCGAGGAGAGGCTTGAAGCACAACTGCGCTTTCTGAGCGAGGTTGACAGGCTTAAAACCGTGGAACGGCAGTCGCCAATCGCTGACCGTTCGCGGCGCGAGAATTCAGCGGAGCACTCATGGCACCTTGCTGTTTGCGCGCTCATCCTCGGCGGTCTCGGCGAGAGAGTTGACCTGGGCAGGGTCATCGCGATGCTTCTCATACACGACATAGTGGAGATTGACGCAGGCGACCATCCGCTGCACTCGGACGCTTCCGACGCATTTGCGACCGCAGCAGCGGAAAGAGCTTCGGCAGTACGCATCTTCGGCCTTCTACCGCAGGACCAGGCCACGCACTTGATCGATATGTGGTCGGAATTCGAAGCAGCCGCTTCGCCCGAGGCCCGGTTCGCTAAATGTCTCGATCGGTTCCAGCCCTTGATGCTCAACATACTGGCTGGCGGTGGAACATGGACCATGAACAGTGTGACGGAGGAACAAGTGCAGAATCGGTATGGCCCTGCGATCCAGGGAGGGGCGCCTCTGTTGTGGGCCAAGGCGGCACAGATGGTGAGTAAACACTTCAAATCCGTCCGAGACACTACAGCCGATTGCCCCACTTGAATTTCGGGGCCGGATTCCCGGAACACACGGCATTATCAAGAACCATACGTCATACAAACGGGCCGTGTTCTCCGGCAGTCTTACGTCCAGCCACTGGTCGATCGCTCAACACGGCGGGTCGTGATCGTAATCGCCACCGGATCGGAAAGGACGGCTTGGCGTCGAGGTAAGTGCGGCCTTTCGTATTGCTGCTGACCTGCTCGGGTTGGCCGTGTTCGAGGCGGGGTGTGTTCTGGTTTGGGTGTCCCGCGCCATTGCTCGCCGCGACTATCAGCGGATCGGACCAGAACTGCTTGTCAATTTGACTGAACTGCAAGCGTTTTATGATGGATGGGGCCTTATTGTGACACAGCGCAACCCGGAATCAAACAGCGCCCCGTCCCTGTGGGTATCACGTTCAACAGTGAACTATACTTCGTCAAAATTTCGATCGATGATAGTATCAATTATTTGGAGTATTTTCACCCTGACTGGAAACGCCGGGTCAGCCGGGTACCATGGCCCTCCCATGGGGAGGTGACAGGGCAGAGGTGTCCTTGATGCAGGGCAATCGGGTGAACCAGGCAATTCTCGCAGGATGCACCGTTCTGTGCGTGACGACCGGCGGAGGGCGTCGCGCCAGATGGGCCAGATTATACCGTGTTTTGCAATGAATTTATGAGCGAGCCACCTGGTCTGTATCAGCCTTGATCTATGACGTGCTGCACGATCGCCGCCCGGGCGGGGTGACAAGCGTGGTGTCCCGGCCAGGGGGAGCGTGCAACTCGGGCGTTCGTTCATTCGGTTTTCAGTTTTAACACGGAGGCAACCGGAGGACCACGAAGACCACTGAGATTCGCAGTGCTTGCACTTCGGGACCGGACGACCCGCGACTTTGGGTTGGCGATCGCGATGGAATGGCGCAGCGGTGGATTGAAACAGCGGTGGATTGAAACAGCGGTCCGGGACTGCCGGAAGCATTTTATGCCGCCGCCGGTCGCGGCACTGCGTCGAAGGCGGCGATTTCTCAGTGGCCCTTCGCGGCCCTCGCGCTGTCTCCGTGCAAAAAAATCCTGGCCTGACACCCACTCCACAGAACAACGGCGAGACACCGGACAGCAATACAACGACTGTGCCGATTGCCCCAAACCACTTGCATTGACTGGGTAACTCCCGGGCTCCCGCAAGGAACAAAAGAGCATTTTCACGATGACCGGGATCTTGCGCCAAGCCGCCACCGACGTCACGGCGCGGCGGGTTCGGGCCAACTGGCGCGGTACCGGAT
>JAYUEJ010000565.1:0-4243 GCA_043739265.1 Rhodopila sp.
GATCGACGAACACAATTGAGGCATCGCTTGATAGATATTCAGTCCAATATATCCGACGAAATGACTCGATTTTCTCACGACTTAGACCTAAGTGATCTAAATTCTCAGATGGAGACGGAGTTAAAACGTCATATAAATTTGCTCGATCGCTTATTTGTATTTGCAGATTTAAACTCGTCGCCGAATCCGGAGCGACTAGTTGAAGATGCGACCGAAGTAATAAAGAAATATCCATTGTCATCTATATTTGGAACTTCCCATCATGACAATGAAGGAAAAGTGATTCATCGTTCAGCGGGGGCTCGTTTGGAGGAGCCGAGAACGACTCAACCATTCAGGAGAAGGTAGCACAAGCGGAAGGACTTCGAAGGCAGTTGGTAGTCTCCGGCGCAGTCGAAATCGCGAGGCGATCAATTGTATCGCAGCATTATCTGTCCGACGACACGTTCTTCTATATTCTCCGGGAAAGCCCGTTTGTGCCGCCAGATCTTGTGTGGACTTTTTCACGCGGTTTTTTGCGTTTTTTTCAGGGCGATTTCATCGGGGCAGTCTATATGTTGGTGCCACTTCTCGAAAATTCATTACGTCACTTGTTGAAATCAGATGGGCACGATGTTACGACGTTTGACGATGTGCATCAAACGCAACAAGATAGAACCATATCTGCATTGTTTGGGCATATGCGTAACGAGTTAGATGACGTTCTCACCAAGGATATTACAACGGATATCGACAATACTTTTTTGAGTAAACTGGGACCCTATCTTCGGCACAGAGTTGCGCACGGTCTACTAGATGATGCTGGCCCGTTTCGAGCGGATGCAATCTATGGCTGTTGGTTAATATTTCGTCTGTGTATGATTCCTTTGTTTCCACATAAGAAAAGTATTTATTTTCCATTCCAGTAGACGGATGTTCATGGCCGTTGGGATATCCCAGTGTGTCGATGGTGCTGCTGATGAGCGGCCCGCCCGCCAGATATCCTCACTTATCCGCGTTCAACACAATGAGGAGGATCGTCCAAACGGCCCCCGGTTGGGAAAGTCGGCGGGATCACGCCACCTGGTGCTGACGGCGATGCCGCAGGCGATGTGGCCGGGCGGGATGGTGCTGATCGCCGAACTCAATCACGCCCACGCAGGCGTCATCAGCGTGGACCCGGCGCCGCTGGTGTGGACAATTCAGGGTTTTGCGCCACCGCCGCGACGCCCAACCTACCGTCCGGTCAGCAGCCGCTCCATCAACTGCTTCACCGTCGGGACAAACCCGTTCGAGTAAAACGGGTCCTTCCCAAACCGATACGCGTTGTGGCCGCTGAACATCAGGTTGTGCTCCAGCGCCGAGGTATCGTCGCCTCGATGGGCAATGTCCTGCAACGTCTTCTGGATGCAGAAACTGCGCGGATCGGCCCGTTTGCCGGTGTTGTAGTCCGGTTCCAACTGCGCCCAGTTGGAAAACCGGCAGGTACTCAGGCAGCCCATGCAGTCGGTCTGATCCTGCAGAATTTCCTGCGCCTTGTCGGGTGTCGCGAATACCAGCGTCGAATCCGGGGTCCGCAGCGCCTCGGTAAAGCCGGCGCGTTCCCAGGAAATCACCTGCTCCCGGTCGGCGGTCGTCAGATACACCAGCCGCTTGCGGGGGCCGACGCCATACTCCGCGACATGCTCGCCGATGATTTCGGTGGTGTAGGCCACCTGGCGGTCGCTGCGTTCGCGCAGTTCGCCGATAAACCCGTTGTTCACCGCGCTGGAGTAAAATCCTGTCGGGCTGAACCGGTTGAGGAACACGTCCCCCTCTTTCAACGTCAGCAGGCGCTGCTTCCAGGCGTCGCCGATCGGGCTTTCCCGGGTCAACAGCGGGCGCGTGCCGAACTGGAAGGCGATCGGCCCGAGTTCTGGATTGTCGATCCAGTTCTCCCATTCCTCCAGGCACCAAACGCCGCCGGCCATAATGATCGGGGTTTCGTTCAGGCCGAAGTCGCGCATGACCTTTCGCAGTGCCATCACGCGCGGGTATGGGTCCTCCGGACGGTTCGGGTCCTCGCTGTTGGACAGGCCGTTATGGCCGCCGGCGAGCCACGGGTCCTCATAAACCACGCCGCCCAGCAGTTCGGCGGTTTTTGAATAGGCCCGCTTCCACAAAGCGCTGAACGCGCGGGCCGAGGAAATAATGGGATAATAGTGGACGTTGAACTTCGCCGCGATATCGGACAGGCGGTATGGCATGCCGGCGCCGCAGGTAATGCCGTGGATCAGGCCCTTGGCCTGCTCCAGCACCTCGGTGATGATGCGTTCGGCGCCGCCCATCTCCCAAAGGATATTGGCGTGAATGCGCCCCTTGCCGCCGGTCACGTCCCAGGCGCGACGGGCCTGGGTCAGCGCGCCATCGACGGCGTAGCGGATCAGTTCCTCGTGCCGGTCGCGCCGCGTGCGGCCGTGATAGAGCTGCGGGATCACCCGCCCATCGGAGTCGAAACTGTCGGCATTGACGGCGCTGAACGTGCCGACGCCGCCAGCCAGGGCCCAGTGGCCGGCTGACAGACCGTTCGATATGGCGACACCCTTGCCGCCTTCTACCAGTGGCAGGACATCGACCCCGCCCATCCGTATCGCGTTGATGGTTCTCATGGTTCTCAGATCGGTTTGGCGAAATCGCCAAGTTGCACGGACTCGAACGGCACTTCTTCTTCGGGGGACAGCTCTTCTTCGATCACCGAGGCTGACTTCCCCCCCAGCCTTGAAAGAATAAAATCTGTGGTGCTCAGCCCGGCCTCACGGGTGGTGATCCGCTTGGCCGGTCGCGTGCGACGGCGTTCGGCGGTTCGGATCGTGGACAGGTGCTCCTGGACATGCACGACGCGGCCTTGGCCGCGCACCAGTTCCAGCACCCCCAAATCTTCGCCGGTATCCGGATCGGCGATGTGCGGACCGATGCCGAAGACAAGGAAACGGTCGCCGGTCTTCACGCCTTGGGCTGAGCCTCGGTTGATGACGACCTCCAGCTCCCCGCGCCCGAAACCAGCGTTACCGAGATGGACCACTTTGGCCAATTTGGTTTCGGCTTTAACCTCGCTCATCGAACCGAACCTCTATTCCGACGGAGTTAAAGTCAATCGACGGCTTAATGAGGACGCCAGACAGGGTCGCCATCTCGCGTGCCCTGATACGTTGCCACAACTCGGTATGGTTCACCATTGTGCGTAGCACCAGCACCTGGATCAAGCCGTTCGCCTGAATGTTGACCACCCGTCCGATGCCAATCGCTCGCTCGAAAATCTCACCTCGTCCGGTTCCAAGGCTTTCCTCATAATAGACCGTGACGAAAATGTTAACGCCGAACTGTCTCGATCTGCCCATTAACAGCGTGATTGGGGCTTCGGTCGGCCCCTCTGCCGCCGATGGGCAATAGACAGAAACAGCCCTTGGAAGTTCGCCGCGTGCTTCACGACGCGCATCCATCGCCATCTTGATCGCCGCGGCAATGGCAATAACCACGACGAAGGCCATCATCGCGAGCGATATCAGGTTGATCGAAATGGTGAAACTCGGGTTCCACAGGTTCCCGAGTACCGCAAGAATCAGGGCAACCGCCGTGGCGGGCAGCCCGGCAACAGCCTTAAGCGACGTCCAGATGTCTTTCCAGACGCCGCTCACGCCAGCTTAGTCCCGGAAGCCGCCGCCGGGTTGCTCGCCTTCGCCGGCCGCACGCTCGAACCGGTCCCGGCGCTCGCCGCGGAACGGACGGTCGCCACCGCTGCGCTCGCCGCCTTCACCGCCACGCGCCGGCTTGACGCCGACTTCTTCGGAGATATCGGCACCGGTCGCCTGATCGACAACCCGCATCGACAGCTTGACCTTGCCGCGATCGTCGAAGCCGATGACCTTGACCTTCACCGCGTCGCCCTGGTTGACCACGTCGGTGGTCTTGTTGACGCGGCCCTGCTGCAGCTCGCTGATATGAACCAACCCGTCCTTGGACCCGAGGAAGTTCACGAACGCGCCGAAATCAGCGGTTTTCACGACCTTGCCGTTGTAGATCACGCCGATCTCGGGTTCCGCCACGATGCCGCGGATCCAGTCGATCGCCTTCTGCGCCTGATCGCTGTCAACCGCCGCGATCTTGATCGTGCCGTCGTCGTCGATGTCGATCTTGCACTTGGTCTGCTCGACGATTTCGCGAATGACCTTGCCGCCGGTGCCGATGATTTCGCGAATCTTCTCCTTCGGCACGCTGATGATGGTGA
>JAYUEJ010000566.1:0-4229 GCA_043739265.1 Rhodopila sp.
GTGGCGTCGCGCCGGATCAGCCGCGAGCCGGTGGACAAAGGTGGCTGGTCGATTTTCCATACCTGGGCGCCGTCCAGCATTATCAGCACGCCGGTTGACAGTTTCCCGATGCGCGGACTGGGCGCGGCCGGTTGGGCCGGGTGGTTCGGCGATGAGAAGATCGAGGAACTGATTCAGGCCTGGGTGCTGTCGAACGGTGGGGAGGAGCGCGCCACCGCCGCGGATGCGGTGCAGATGCGGGCATTCGAGGTGGTGCCGTTCGTCAATCTCGGCCAGTTCGAGATCCGTTCTGCCTACCGGAAAAATTTGACCGGTATCATCGAGGGAACCGGGGCTTTCATGTGGAACGTGCGCCGGGTTTGATCGACTGAGGTGACGGTCCCGCTCAGTCTCCGGCCGGGGGGAGGCGGGCACACAGGCGGTAAAATCAGGGGTTGAGGCACGGACCGTTTCCCTGTGTCCTGGCCGGGCTTGCACCAATGCTGTCCGGGACTTGCGGTGTCGAATCATCCAAGGTCCCGGCTGGCCGGGCCCGTCCCCTGACACTGGGGCAATCGGCTGCCGCTTCGTCGTTGGCAGCGTAGCGACGTCATCCCTGGAATTCCGCCCTTGCATCATGTTTGATGTGGGATCGTGGGTTTTCGCCGTTGGACGCTGCTGCCCGGGATCATGGGTCCGGTCGTGAACTATGCGAGACAGTGCTGACTGTTTAAACCAACTACATTTGTATGCAAAATCAAAATGCAGTGATAAGTCGATAATTTCACTACATAGTGACCGGTATAATATGTAAAACAGACTTTACACTTCTGGATTCATTTAATCTTATTGCAATAAATAAAGAAGAAATTTCAGATCGTTAGGAGTCTGGCACGCGGCTTGCTTTGTTTATTGCCGTTCCTAACAGGAGTTAACCATGAAATCTTCATTAGTCTCTGCTCTGACCCTGTTGGGGGTCTGTCTCACGGTGGCTCCAGCCGGTGCCACGGTGTTCACCTTCAATGATGAGTATTACCTTGCGGCCAGCACACGACCGACCCAAACCATCGCACAGAACGCTGTCACTGTGTTCGGTACGTCGAACGGCGTTGGTTCCGCCGGAAGCTATCAAGGAAACAACGGCGCGCATTCCACCCTTATTATGAACGTGGGTGGGTCCAACGGATCAATCGCCGGAGAGTATGCGCTGAATAACGGTGCCTTCACCAATCAGGAGCTGGCGCTTTTCGGGTGGGGCCAATCGCTCGGCGTCGGCCAGCAAGTCGGCAATGTGTACAATACGGCCAATCCTCATGACGGGTCTGTGCTGTATTTCCAATACAAGGTGGCAGGAACGACCACACCGTTCACCTTCAACGGGTTCGATCTTCACACTTACGGTGCCGGTACTGCCACCCGATTCATGCTTGAGGGTTTGGACGCGGCCAATCATGTGCTTGATTCAGCGATCTTGACTGTCGTGGGCAACGCCACCCAAAGCTATACCACGGAGACGCTGAACTGGACCGGCGTGACCACGGTTGCAATCGTCTCCGGCAACAATGCTTCCGGCGCCCCTGTCGCCGATTGGGATGACAATACGTTGTCGATGGACAACGTGGTGATCAACGCCCCGGTGCCGAGGGTTCCCGAACCGGTGTCAATCGCGGTGCTGGCGACGGGCTTGATCGGTTTGGCTATTGCGCGCCTTGAACGGGCGAGGCGGCTATCGCCCGCGGCGTTGAAACTGAAATGAAGGGAACAGTTTGATCGGTCGGTGTTGGAAAAGATCCGGGCGGCCGTCTCCGGCCTGTGCTTGCATACCCAAGCGGGAGAGACACGCGTAGCCCGAGGGCAACACCGCCGGTCCTAGTCCGACGCGGCCACGATCCTGGCCAGTGCTTCATCGCGGCCCAAAGCCGCCAGCGTCGCATCGATGCCGGGACTGACCGAACTGCCGGTGAGTGCCGCGCGCAGCGGCTGGGCGACCTGGCCCAGCTTCAGGCCGGTGCGGTCGGCGAACGCTCGCAACGCGGCATCGATCGCCGGGATGGAAAAATCCGTCTCGGCCAGGGCGGACGCGATCTCACGCAACATCGACCGCGCTTCGCCGGTTAGCGCGGCGGCCGCTTTCGGGTCCATCGGCAAGGGCACGACGCGGGCCAGGAAAGCGGCGGAATCGGCGAGTTCCACCAGGGTCTTGGCGCGTTCCTTCAACGCCGGCATCAGCGCGCGAATCCGCGTTGCCGCATGGCTGCCGAGGGACAACCCATCCCGATGCGCCAGCCGTTCCAGCACGTCCCGGGTCAGGCGGTCGTCGTCGGCGCCGCGGATGTAGATACCGTTCAGGTTCGTCAGCTTGAGGTAGTCCATGCGGGCCGCGCCGCGGTTGACATCCACGATGTCGAACAGGCGGATGGCGTCCTCCCGCCCGATGATTTCCAGATCGCCGTGCGACCAGCCCAGGCGCATCAGGTAGTTGCACAGGGCCTCGGGCAGAAAGCCGTTGTCGCGGAATTCCAGCGTGAACTGGGCGCCGTGGCGCTTGGACAGTTTCTTCCCGTCCGGCCCGTGGATCAGCGGAATATGGGCGAATTCCGGCATATCCCAGCCCATGGCGCGATAGACCTGGATCTGGCGGAATGTGTTGGTCAGGTGATCGTCGCCGCGGATTACATGGGTGATGCCCATGTCATGGTCATCGACCACCACCGAGTGATTATACATCGGCGTGCCGTCGCCGCGCAGGATGATCATGTCATCCAGTTCCACGTTGCTCACGCGGACGGTGCCCTGGACGAGGTCCTCCAGCACGGTTTCGCCGTCGCGCTGGCTTTTCAGGCGGATCACCGGGGTCACGCCGGCGGGGGCGTCGGATGGATCGCGGTCGCGCCAGCGTCCGTCGTAGCGCCAGACGCGTTTTTCGGCGCGGGCTTGTTCGCGTTCCAGGGCGAGTTCTTCCGGGGTGCAGTAGCAGTAATAGGCGTGGCCGGCGGCCAGAAGCTGGCGGGCGATGTCGGCATGGCGGTTCATGCGGGTGGACTGGAACACGGTTTTTCCGTCGCGTTTCAGGTCCAGCCAATCCAGGCTGTCGATGATGCCTTTGGTGGCCTCATCGGTGCTGCGGTCGCGATCGGTGTCCTCGATACGGAGTAAAAATTCGCCGCCGTGGTGGCGGCTGAACAAGTAGTTGAACAGGGCGGTGCGGACGCCGCCGATGTGCAGCGGGCCGGTTGGGCTGGGGGCAAAGCGGGTGCGAACGGTCATCCGCATCTTTTAGCACGCGCGTTCACTCTTTGTAGATGGTTGCGTGCCTAATCTGTCCGGCATGAGGCTGATCGTTGTCCTGAAAGCCGCGTTGGACTCCTGGCTCGACACCGAGTGGGAGCGGCTGGCGGTGTGGTTGCCGGTGTTCATGGGGGCCGGGGTGCTGTGGTATTATGCCCTCCGGTTTGAACCGGCGGTGTGGCTGGGTGCGGCCGTGGCGGCGCCTTTGCTGGCGATCGCGGTGTGGCTGCCGGGGGTGCGTTGGCTGTTAGGGCCGCTCGCCGCTATGGCTTTGGGGTTCACCGCCGGGCAGTTTTCCACCGCTCGGGCGCCGCCGATCGAGGCGGACCTGCCCACCCGCGCCACCATCGTCACCGGCACGATCCTGGCGGTGGAAGCGTTGCCGGAGGGGCGCCGGATCACCGTTCAGCCAGCTTTTTTGGACGGTTCCGCGGTGCCGTTGCGGCGGTCGGTTCGGATGCGGTTGCAGAAAAAGGACGATGGCGCGCTGGCGAGCGGCGATTCGGTTCGAATCCGGGCGCTGCTGCGGCCGCCGGCGATGCCGTCTTATCCGGGCGGGTGGGACCTGCAACGGGATGCGTATTACGCGCGGCTCGGCGCCTCCGGTTATGCTTTGGGTAAAGCGGAACGGACGGCGGAGGCGGTGCCCTCGGCGCCGCTGCGGTTCATACAGCGGCTGCGCGAGACCATCGCCGGGCGGGTCGTCGCGGTGATCCCCGGGGCGGCCGGCGCGGTGGCGGTGACCTTGCTGACCGGTGCGTCGATGGCGATTCCGGAGGCGGATCATGCGGCGTTCCGCGATTCCGGGCTGGCGCATCTGCTGGCGGTGGCGGGGTTGCATATCGGCATCGTGATGGGGTTTGCCCTGGCGCTGGCCCGCTTCGCCTTCTCGCTGAGCGAGCGCGCCAGCCTGTTCTGGCCGACCAAGAAGTGTTCGGCGATCTGTGCGTTGGCGGTGGGCG
>JAYUEJ010000567.1:0-4221 GCA_043739265.1 Rhodopila sp.
CTGCGAGGGGTACGGCATGTCCGCGTCGTTCAGCACCAGCGCATCGGACGGTTTCATGAAGAAGAACGGCGGTTCGCGATCCGGATCGCTGCCCATTTCGCGGGCGTGGGCGGCGTAATTGCGGCCGACGCAGAACACGCGGCGCACGGGGAATTCGCCTCCGCCGGCGACGGGGACCGCGACGACCGCGGGCGGGGGAATGACGTAATCGGCCATTTTGGGCTGGTCCCAAGGTTTGGAGGAAGCGACGGACGCTTAATACAGGGGCGGCGGGGCGAAAGGAATACTGGAAGCGAAAGCACGATCCGGCGGGCGGCCCTCGGCGGCTATCGGATATCCGACGGCTATGCATACATCCATCGAACCCGGCATCCTCTATTTCGGCACCCCTGTCGTTTTGATCTCGACGATCAACCCGGACGGCACGGCCAATCTCGCACCCATGTCCTCCGCCTTTTGGCTGGGGTGGCGGTGTGTCCTGGGCCTCGGGGCCGCGTCGCGCACGACGGAGAACATGATCCGAACGGGGGCGTGCGTATTGAACCTGCCGTCGTCCGATCTGGTGGCGATGGTGGACCGGCTGGCGCTGACCACGGGGTCGGACCCGGTGCCGGACGGCAAAATCCGCCGTGGCTATTGGCATGAGGCGGACAAGTTCGGCTTGTCTGGCTTCAGCGCTGTGCCTTCGGAGACCGTGACCGCGCCCCGGGTGCGCGAATGTCCGGTGCAGATGGAGGCGGTGGTGGAAGCCGTGCATGGCATCGCGGACGACGATCCGATGCAGCGCGGCCGCATCCGCATCATCGAAGTGCGCATACAGCGCGTGCACGCCGATTCCGCCATCCTGATGGACGATCGCGAAAACCGCATCGACCCGGATAAATGGCGCCCGCTGATCCTCAGTTTTCAGGAATTCTACGGTTTGTCGCCGCGCCTGCATCCGTCCCGCCTCGGGACTATTCCGGAGGCGCTGTACCGCGGCCCGGACATCGAACGGGCGCGTCGCCAGAGGTGAGCCGGCCGCCCTTACGCCTCCTGGCAAAGGCCGGCGAAATTATCTTCGCCGCTCTACCCCTCCACCACGAACGCACGCCAGGCAGCTCTGCCGGTCGCTTCCCGAATCAGCCCCTCGTCCACCAGCCGCTTCAGTAAATCCAGGGCGGAGCGGGTGGAGATACCGATCCCCTCCCCCAGCCCGCGTGCGGTCACCACGGGTTCCCGCAGCGCGAACGCCACGGCATCCGCCAAATGCGACCGGCTGCCGGCCTTCAATGCCGCCGCTTTGCGTTCCACGCTCAGCAGCACGCCCAATTCGCGCCGAGCACGAAGGGCGGCCTCGGCGATGCAGTCGAGGTAGGCAAGCTGGAAGTCGAGTCCGCCTTTTTGTGCCAAGGCGTCGATGCGCGACAACGGCGCGGACCAGAAGGGCAGGGCGACGCTGTGTCCGTAGCCGTGCAGGCGCCAGAGGCAGGCGGCGACATGGGCGGAAGCAAGGTCCAGGCGATCCCGGCGGCCGTGTTCGGGCGTGCCGTTCGCCACGACATCGGCCGCGGCGAGCAGGCCTGGGGTTTCGGTGCGGCTGGGCATACGCTCGGCCCAATCCGCCAGGGCGTCATCCGTCATCCCCCGCGCGCCCAGCAGTGCCAAAGCGGTCGGCCAACGGTCGGGGCGGCGGCGTAGGACCCGGTGAGCCCGACCTCGTGCAGTGCCAGGTCGCGCGGATGCACCGTGGTTTGCCGGTGACCCAGATATCCGGATGCCTCATGCAGCGACACGCGGGCGCGCAAGCCGACCCCGATGTCGCCGGACGCGGCTTCCATCGCTGCCTCCAACCGCGCGATGGCGTCCTGGGCGCGGGCGAGCGGCACGAGCAGCGGGTCCGGCCGGAGACGTTGGGCGACCGGCCAGAAGGTGCGTGCCGGCCGGTGGTCGTCCACCGGTTCGTCCTGGATTTGCCAGGACGGGGGCAGGAAATCTTCTTCCAACGGGTCGGACGGCGGCACCGGCTGTCCTTGATAAAGAGTCATGACCGGAGTTAAGACGGAGGCTGAGACTCCCCTATCTTCCGCATCCCACCCGAGTCGCGCCAAGCAGTTCGGCGTGCTACCCGGACGGTTAAACGAAGGGAGCACAACCATGAAATTCAGCGCGTCCATGTTCTTTACCGACTACTCCATAGACGACGCGACAGCGGATGGTGCCGACGCCCTCGACCACGCCTTCCATGACGTCGCCCTTCTTCACCGCCGCCACGCCTTCGGGTGTGCCGGAGTAGATCAGATCGCCGGGCGCCAATTCCACCCAACCCGAGAGGTAGGAGATGGTTTCCGAAACGCTCCAGATTAACATCGACAGGTCGGAGGTCTGGGTGACCTGGCCGTCCCTAGCAGAGGTGCCGGGTCAAAAAGTCGATGTTCTTTTCGGCCATCGCGGTCATGCGCTGTCGGTCGAGTTCGATGATCGTTGGTCCATTGTCAGCCATGGCTTCCTCCTTCAGTTGACTGCGGGCAGAATAGACCGACCGGATGAAGTCCGCCATCGCACGCGATTCCATTGAGGGAAACACCGTATGAGCCGCCCCGACGTCACGTTGTGCCTTGCGGTATACGTCGCTGGTATCATTCCCGCCGGCCGTATTCCGAAACTGATCGACCTCTGCCGGAACGTTGGCTCGCTGGCCGACGCCGGCGAAATCGCGCGGGCAGCCGCGACGTGAGCGGGCGGCTTGTACAATTCCGGCGATTGCTGGAACACGCGCGATCGACGCTTGGCATTTCCTTCGGGTTCGTGCTGTGGGACGGCAGCACCGTGCCCGCCGATTTGGCGGACGATGCGCTGGCGATCCGTATCGCCGATGAAGGTGCCATCGCCGCCCTTCTGCGCCGGCCGAATATCGACACATTGGCCAATCTCTGGGTTGCCGCGCGTATCGACATCCGTAACGGTTCTGTCTTTGACCTGGCCGCTGCCCGGCCGTCCGTGCGTTCCCGCGCGCTGGTGCGCAGCCTGGATAAGAAACTTTTGTTGGGCACGCTGGCTCGGTTTCTGTTCGTGCCGCGCGGGCCGTTTCCGCTGAAGGATATTCCGGCGGGTGTCCAAGGCGGCAGCGCGGAAGCCAACCGGCGCAATGTCAGCTATCATTACGATGCGTCCAACGCGTTTTATGCGTTGTTCCTCGATCCGGCGATGGTTTACACTTGCGCGTATTTCACCGATTGGAGCAACGATCTCGCGACCGCCCAGTTCGACAAGCTGGATATGGTCTGCCGAAAGTTGCGGCTGCGACCGGATGACCGGTTTTTGGATATCGGCTGCGGCTGGGGTGCGCTGGTCTGTTACGCGGCGAAACATTACGGTGTGCGCGCACATGGGGTGACGCTGTCAACCGAACAGTTAGCTTTGGCAAACGAACGGGTTAGCGCGGCGGGGCTGTCGGATCGGGTGACACTCGAATTGCGCGATTTCGCCAGCCTGGAGGGTGGCTTCGACAAGATCGCCTCGGTCGGCATGTTCGAGCAGGTCGGGATCGCCAATCATGCGACTTATTTCGCTGTCGTTAACCGCCTGTTGAAACCCGGCGGGCTCTATCTGCACCACTCCATTGCTCGGCCGGCGAAACGGGATGACAAGCGGTTTCGCCGCCGGTCCAGCGAATACGCGGCGCTGACCCGGTATATCTTTCCGGGCGGGGAGTTGGATCATATCGGCATGTCGCTGGCCAATCTGCAGCGGCATGGGTTCGAGGTGCACGACACCGAGGCCTGGCGTGAACACTATGCGCGAACCTGCCGCATGTGGCACGATCGGTTATTCGCCCGCTACGATGAGGCGGTCGCGACAGTGGGCAGCGTGCAGACGCGCCTGTGGCTGGTGTATCTGGCCGGGTGCTCGCTGGCGTTCGAGCGGAACACCGTGGGCATTTACCAAACCCTGGCATCGAAGCGGGTCCGCGGTCCATCCGGACTGCCTCCGACCCGAGCGGACCTGTATCGATAGCTGCGCCGGCGGGTTTCGTGGTTCAAGCGCCCAGAGTTGACGTATGTAACCTAGCTTAGCTATCTGCCGGACCCAGTGATGATCGCACCGCTGCGTGCGGCACGACGTGAGCAGGTGACCTTCAACGCGATCAGGCCCTTGCCGGGGTGGCCGCATTTGGTGGCCGGCACGATGGCGCTAATCGGGGCGGACTGGTCGAATCCCTTGCCCATGTCCCAGGGTCGG
>JAYUEJ010000568.1:0-12667 GCA_043739265.1 Rhodopila sp.
CCGGCGCCGGTCAGGGTCCATCGATCCGGCAGGTTGCCGAACACCAGGAATCCGAGGCCGGACACCCACAGCAACTGGCCGTAGAAGAAAGGCGCCAGCAGGGACGCCGGTGCCAGGCGGTGGGCCAGGATGATCATCCACTGACCGCCCGACGCGAGGACTCCCAGGACCAGCGACAGGCCGAGTTGGCCGGGGGTTGGCCAGACGGCCACGAACGGGACGATCAGGGTCAGGATGGCGGTGCCGATGGCGGCGGACCACAGGAGTGTGGTTTGCGGCGCGTCGGAGGTGGCCATCTTGCGCGTGATGATCAGTGCCATCGCCCAGCAGAACCCGCTGGCGACGCCGAATAACGCGGCTGGTTGGAAGCCGCCCAGACCGGGGCGGACGACGATCAGCATACCCAGCATTCCGGCCGCGACGGCTGCCCAGCGGCGGGGGCCGACGGTCTCGTTAAGCAATGGAATCGACAGCATGGTGACCAGCAGCGGCGACAGGAAGCTGATCGTCGTCGCCTGTGCCATGGTCATCTGGCGGACGCCGTAAACGAACAGGATGGACGACGCGGTGATGCACAGGCCGCGGGTGACCTGAAGGCCAGGGTTGCGCGGGCGGATGGACCGGCGGGGCAGGCGCCCGGCCAGGATCATCGCCAGGACCAGGAAGAGAACGTAGCGGATCCAGATGAACTCGATGATCGGCAGGCTACCGCTGAGGTATTTCGAAATTGTATCGGCGGAGCCGAAAAGAACGGTCGCGCTGACGATGAGTGCTATGGCTTTGAGTGGGTCGTCGTTGGGCATGCGGGCTTATAGCGAAACGATCAGGTGCGGGCGAGCGGCGTTGTCGGATGAGTCACACCACGCGATAGATTTGCCTGGCCCCGACATCGCGGTAGAGATCCACCCTGGCACCGTTCCAATGGTAGTCGAGATGGCGTCCCTGGATTGGGTGGGACGCGCGATCGGGATAAAACAGGCCCGCGCACTCACCGCCTTGGTGTCTGACGCTGGGGTAGATCACCCCGTCGGATCCCAGTTCGCGCAACCCAAAACCGAGTGCCTGGCCGGCAGCGTAGTCGTCCGGCGCGAGGATGGAGGTTGTGCCGGTCAATGAGCGAAAATCGTGCAGGCTGGCATCGACGTCGAGCGCGATTTCGCGGAATTGCGAGGTCCACCCTGGAAGCTGCTCCGTTGCCGCCATAAAGCGGGCGTGATGGTGCATCGTCTCGAACAGCGCCGTTTCGAATGTCTTGCCCACGTAAAGAACGCCGAAGGTGCCGTCACTGAACCGGCTGGGGCGATCCTGGCTGGCGTGGGTGAATGGTGCCATCAAATAGGATGCTCCCGGGCCGATGACGCGCCGGCTGGCGGGGACCATGGCGATATTGCCGATGGTTTCCATCAATCGAGGATTGGTTTTCATCTCCGCCGCGATAAGGAGCGACCAGTCGGCCGGATCGGCGATGTCTTCGAACAGGTCAATCGGCGGATACAGACTTCTGATGATCCTGACGGCTCGGTGCCATTCGACCTTGGCGCGCGGGATTGTGCGGACGTCGGTCACCAGGCGCCACGTTCGGCATCCAGGTATCGCCGGATGCGCATCAGGTCGGTCAGTTCGCCGCCGAGCATGATGTCGAGGGCGGAGCGGCCGTCGAAGACGCGGTTGGGGCGTGTCGGCCATGCGTGTGCCCGATCGGGTTCGCGGAAGATGAGGCGGAGGGCCTTGTGGATGCCCATCAGGTTCGACAGCCGAGCCTTTTGGTCGCGGCCGATGCGGCCGGTGGCGCCGGTTTTCCAGCGGGCGAGGGTTCTTGGCGGCAGGTCGAGCAGGACGGAGGCTTCGGTATCGGAGACTTTCCATAGGGTGAAAAGGTTCAGGCAGGCCCTGAACATGGCCGCGCCTTCGGCGTCCGTGATGGGTGCCGGGGAGAAATTCTGGGCGGCGGTTCCGATTGGGACGAGTTCTGGCATGTGACCTGCGGTGGCGATATGGCGTTATATTGGGGTGTGTGCGCCATTTGGCAATGCCTCGTGCCCTCCCAAACGGTAAGGGGCATTGCTCGGCATCAGGCTTTCCCGAATCCCCCACCGCCTGGCGTTTCGATGACGAACACGTCACCGGGTTGAAGCTCCGCCCGGGCGGTGCCGGTCAGCGTCTCGGTTGTGCCGTCCGCTCGTTCGACCCATTGCAGGCCGGGGGCGCCGTCCGCGCCGCCTTCCAGCCCGAACGGGGCGACTTCCCGGCGGGATGCAACGATGACGGCGGTCATTGGTTCCAGGAAACGAATGCGGCGGATGGCGCCGTCGCCGCCATGCCATTGGCCGGCGCCGCCGGAGCCGTGGCGAATGGCGAACAACTCCTGACGGACCGGATAGCGCAGTTCCAGGATTTCCGGGTCGGTCATGCGGGTGTTGGTCATGTGGGTTTGGATGGCGGAGGTGCCGTTGAACCCCGGCCCGGCGCCGGTGCCGCCGCAGATGGTTTCGTAGTATTGGCGGGTGTCGTCGCCGAACAGGAAATTGTTCATCGTGGCCTGGGAGCAGGCAATCACGCCCAAAGCGCCGAACAGCGCGTTGCAGGTGGCCTGGGAGACTTCGGTGTTGCCGGCGACGACGGCGGCCCCGGGGTTCGGCGACAGGAACGTTCCGGGTGGGATGATCAGTGTGAGTGGTTTCAGGCAGCCGTCATTGAGCGGGATATCGTCGCCGACCAGGCAGCGGAAGACATACAGGACGGCGGCGCGGGTGACGGCGGGTGGGGCGTTGAAATTGCCCTCATGCTGGGGGCCGGTGCCGGTGAAATCCACTGTGGCACTGCGGGATTGTTTGTCCACGCTGATGGAGACGCAAAGGTCGCGGCCGTTGTCCATTTTGTAGTCAAAACGACCGGAGCCCAGGCGTTCGATCACGCGGCGGACGGATTCCTCGGCGTTGTCCATGACGTGGCGCATATAGGCGCTGACGACCGGCCAGCCGTAGTGGGCGACGACTCGTTGCAGTTCCTGGACGCCTTTTTCGTTGGCGGCGACCTGGGCCTTGATGTCGGCGACGTTCACATCGGGGCTGCGGGCCGGGTAGGTCGCGCCACTCAGCAGGGCGCGGAATGCGGCTTCGCGGAAATGGCCGCCATCGACCAGCAGGAAATCGTCGATGACGACGCCTTCTTCTTCGAGGGTGCGCGACATGGGCGGGGTGGAGCCGGGGGTGATGCCGCCGATGTCGGCGTGGTGGCCGCGGCTGCCGACGAAAAACAGGATGTCGCGCCGGTTGGTGTCGAAAACCGGGGTTATGACGGTGATATCGGGTAGGTGGGTGCCGCCGTTGAAAGGATTGTTCAGCGCAACGACATCGCCTGGTTTCAGGGTGGTGCGGCGGTTGTTCAGGACGGTGCGGACACTTTCACCCATCGCACCCAGGTGGACGGGGACATGCGGCGCATTGGCGATCAGGCCGCCGGTGGCGTCGAAGATGGCGCAGGAGAAGTCCAGGCGCTCTTTGATGTTGACGCTCATGGCGGTGTTTTGCAGCACCGCGCCGGTTTGTTCGGCGACATTCATGAACAGGTTGTTGAACAGTTCCAGCAGGACGGGGTCGGGACGTTCGCTGCCGGCCGGGACGCGCGTGGGCAGGATTTCGGTACGTCGCAGGATCATGTGATCCAGGCTGGTTATTTCCGCGGTCCAGCCGGGTTCGATGACGGTGGTGGCGTTGGCTTCGCGGACCAAAGCCGGGCCGGCGATGCGGTCGCCGGCCAGCAGGGAGGTGCGTTCCAGGACGGGGGCTTGCAGAGTCTTTCCGCCGGTGAAGATTTCGACGTGATCGATTGCCGCGGGCGCGCCTGACCGGCGTGGCGGCAGGGTTGCCTCGGCGGCGACGGTGCCGGGTAGGGTGGCTTCGGCGGCAACCGTTTCAACGATCACCGGGCGTTCCGGGGTAGCGAAACCAAAGCGGGTGCGGTGCGCGGCGGTGAAATCGGCCACGATCGTTTCCAGGTCGCGCAAAGGAACGATCAACGCGGCCTCGGTGCCGGCGTAGCGCAGGTGCAGGGTGCGCGTGGTGGTCACGTCCTCGGGATTCGCACCCTGGCTGGCCAGTGCGGCCACGGCATCGGCCGCCAGTTTGTCGGCGAGGGTTTCGATCCCAGGCAACGTGCCGGCGCCGAGGGGGGTTTCGACTGCCTGCTCTTTCATATTTGTCTGGTCGGCGAGGCCCATGCCGTAGGCGGACAGAACGCCGGCGTAAGGGTGGATGAACACCGTTTCCATCCCCAGCGCATCGGCGACAAGGCAGGCGTGCTGGCCACCGGCGCCGCCGAAACATTGCAGGGCGAAATTGGAGACGTCGCGGCCCTTTTGCACCGAGACCTGCTTGATCGCGTTGGCCATGTTGGCGACGGCGATTTGCAGGAAGCCCTCGGCGGTTTGCCGCGGGGTGCGGCCGATTTCCTTGGCCAGTTCGGCGAATTTCGTGGTGACGATGCCGGCGTCGAGCGGCTGGTCGGCGTGCGGCCCAAAAATGGGTGGGAAATGCGCCGGCTGGATCTTTCCGACGCAGACATTGGCGTCGGTCACGGTCAGAGGGCCGCCGCGCCGGTAGCAGGCGGGGCCGGGATTGGCACCGGCCGAATCCGGGCCGACTCGCATGCGGGCGCCATCGAAATGCAGGATCGATCCGCCGCCCGCCGCGACGGTGTTGATCGCCATCATCGGCGCGCGCATCCGCACCCCGGCGACGGCGGTTTCGAAGGCGCGTTCGAAGGCCCCCGCGTACAGCGCGACGTCGGTGGAGGTGCCGCCCATGTCGAAGCCGATGATCTGGTCGAAGCCGGCCATGCCGGCGGTGCGGGCGGCGCCGACGATGCCGCCGGCGGGGCCGGACAGGATGGCGTCCTTGCCCTGGAAATTTTCCGACGTGGTCAGGCCGCCATTGGATTGCATGAAATAGACGCGCGTCCCCGGCAGTTCGGACGCGACCTGATCGACATAGCGGCGCAGGATGGGAGACAGGTAGGCGTCCACCACGGTGGTGTCGCCGCGTGGCACCAAACGCAGCAGCGGGCTGACGGCGTGGCTGGCGGAGACCTGGGTGAAGCCGGCCTCCCGCGCCAGGGCGGCCAGGCGTTGTTCGTGTTCGGGATATTTCCAGGCGTGCATCAGGACGATGGCACAGGCGTCGATGCCGGCTTTTTTGGCCGTGGCGAGGATGTCGCGGGCGGCGGATTCGTCGAGCGATTCCAGTTCGGCGCCATCGACGCCGACCCGGCCGCCGACTTCCGCGACGCGTTCATACAGCATCGTGGGCAACGTAATGGCGAGGTCGAACAGGCGGGGGCGGGCCTGGTTGCCGATGCGCAGGGCGTCGGCGAAACCTTTGTTTACGAGCAGCAGGGTGCGGTCGCCTTTGCGTTCCAGCAGGGCGTTGGTGGCGACGGTGGTGCCCATTTTGACGGCCTCGATCAAGCCGGAGGGGATGGGTGCGTCCAGTGCCAGACCCAGGATCGACCTGATGCCGGCGATCGCGGCATCCTTATACCGCTCGGGATTTTCCGACAGCAGCTTGTGGGTGGACAGGCGGCCGGCGGGATCGCGCGCGACGATGTCGGTGAAGGTGCCGCCGCGGTCGATCCAGAATTGCCACATGGTGTTGTCCTGTGCTTGCCGGCACATCAGGGCAGAAGCGGGGGGGCGGAGGCAAGGGCCAGTACTGTGACAGGCCCGGTACTATGACCCCTGCGCGGCGTCCAGCAACGTCAGAACGCAATCAAGGAATCGGTGCGCGGTCAGGACTGCATTGCCAGCGCGTTCCAGCGGTACGATCGCCTGGGGTCCGGTGGCATAGTCCGCCACGGTTTTTAAATTATAGGCCTGACCCGGGAACTGCCGCAGGTCGGGTGCGATGCGAGGGTCGTCCTTCGTGAGGAGAAGAAATTGACTCCGCACCCCTTGGTGGGTCTTGGCCTCGCGGCCCGTGCGCTGATGGATCAGGGCCTGGGCGGCATGGAACACCGCGAGATAGGCGGCGCGCCCGGCGTCATCGCCTAATTCAATCTGTAAGATGGCCTCGGCATGCCTGAGACAGTGGCGGGCTTTATCAATGTATAGACGTGCTTCTGGGCTCAAAGATCGACCCCCTCGCGGCGGATCGCCCCCATCAGTGGTGAGCGTTCCTCCCAGGTCCCAGCTTCGAAGGGCATCGCATGCATAAAGGCCCCGGTCTCGTCGAACAGGGCAGTCTCGAGAACGGAGAGGCGTTCCACCTCGCGCCAGGAATCGACAATTCCGCGCAAGAAAACCGCGACATCGTAGTCGGAATCCGGACGCGCGTCACCGCGGGATCGGGACCCGTATAGTACAACACGGTCAATGCGGTCGCCGAATTCCGTGTTCAGAGCCGCACGGAACCGGGTTAGAACCGTGTCGGTGATGGCAGGGGCCGTCGCATTGGTGTCCATGACCGGTATTCTACCTGCATCCCACATCAGATTATAGGAAAGATCGCGTTCGGCTGGCGGAAACCGGCATTTCGGTGCAAACCCCGGGGCGCTATAAGAGCCGTCATCGAACCAGAGGGATGCCGCATGTCCGCCTCCACGCTGCCCAATGCCACATTGACCGCTGCCTATGAGGCCATGACTCCCGGATCGGCGGCGCTCGCGGCCAAGGCACGGGCGGTGATGCCGAGCGGGGTGGCGCATGACAGCCGGCATTTCGATCCGTATCCTTTGTATGTCCGGCGGGCCTTGGGGCCGGTGAAATGGGATGTGGATGGCAACAAATATGTCGATTACTTCGGCGGCCATGGATCATTGTTGCTGGGGCATAACCATCCAACGGTGATGGCGGCGGTGCATGCGGCGCTGGAGCGTGGGACTCATTTTGGGGCGTGCCATGAGCTGGAGGTGCGGTGGGCGGAGTTGATTACCCAGATGATTCCGTCCGCCGAACGGGTTCGGTTCACGTCATCGGGGACCGAAGCGACTTTGATGGCGCTGCGCCTGGCGCGGGCGTACACGGGGCGTTCGAAACTGGTCCGGTTTCGCGGGCATTTCCACGGCTGGCACGATCACATGACCAGCGGCTACACGAATCATTTCGACGGCAGTGCGACCAGTGGTGTGGTCGATGGCATCGCCGACAATGTTCTGTTGTGCGATCCGAACGATGTCGCGGGGATCATGCGGATCTTCAACGACCACAAGGATATCGCGGCGGTGATCCTGGAGCCGACCGGGGCGAATTTCGGAAAGATGCCGATTCTGCCATCGTTCTTGACTCTGCTGCGGGATCTGACGCGGCAGGCCGGTTCGGTGTTGATCTTCGATGAGGTGGTGACCGGGTTCCGGGTGTCTCCGGGTGGGGTGCAGGGGGTGTGCGGGATCACGCCGGATATGACGACCCTGGCGAAGATAATGTCGGGCGGGTTACCGGGCGGGGCGGTGGTTGGGCGGAAGGACATCCTGGACTGGTTGGACTTTGCCGTGGCCAAGGCAACCGGTCGGGAGAAGGTCGCGCATCTGGGGACGTTCAACGCGAATCCTGTTTCCGCCGCCGCCGGGATCGCGACGCTGGAGATCGTGGCTGGCACCGATGCCTGTGCGCGGGCGAATGCTTTTGGCGAAACGATCCGCGGGCGGATGAATGAAGTTCTGCGGGAAGAACGGGTTAAGTGGGCGGTGCATGGGTCTTATTCGTCGATGCACATCTATACGAACCCGGACGGGGCGGACATTGTCCCGGGTCAGTTCGATGCGGTTTCGTTCAGTCAGCGCATGATGGAAAAACCGCGGGGGGAGGGCATCACCGGGCAGGTGCGGATGGGGCTTCTGGTGAATGGAGTCGATATGAATTCGGGGCCGTCGGCGTGGATTTCGGCAACGCATGGCGAAGAAGAGATGGCGGTGACGGTGGACGCCTTCCGTGCGACGATCCGGGCGTTGAAGCGGGAAGGGGCGGTTGCCCAGGGTTAATTCTGCGACAATCCGGGCGATGAAGACAGATTTTCCACGCTCCGATCATTGCGATGGGCGGCTTTTCTTCAATCCGGGACCAAGCAGACCGGCGCGCGGGCTGTTGCAGGTGCTGCGATGGCGGATGCGGACGGAGCACCGTGCGGCATGGCCGGATCGTGTGCTGGACCCGGTTTTCGCGCCTCCCTCTGACAGCGTGGGTTCCGATCGAGTCGCGATCACCTTCATCAATCACGCGAGTTTCCTGATCCGCCTGCCCGGTATGGTCGTGCTGACCGATCCGATCTTCAGTGAGCGCTGTTCCCCGGTGTCGTGGGCCGGTCCGAAGCGGTCGCGGTCGCCCGGTATCGCTCTGGAGGACCTGCCGCGGCCTGATGTGGTGCTGCTGTCGCACAACCACTACGACCACATGGATTTTCCAACGCTGCGGGTGATTCAGGCGCGTTTTGCACCCAGATTCGTTACTACGCTGGGTAACGCGCGGGCGCTGGCACGGCTGGGGATTGTCGCGACCGAACTGGATTGGTGGCAAGACCTGACGGTCGGGACTTTGCACATTACCGCGACTCCCGCTCGGCATTTTTCGGCCCGCACCCCGTTCGACCGCAATCGCTCACTGTGGGGCGGTTTTATGGTGCGCGTTGGTGCTGGGATGGTGCTGTTCGCCGGGGATTCCGGGGCGGGGTCCCATTGGGGCGATATCCGTCAGCGGCTGGGGGCGCCGGATGTCGCGTTGCTGCCGATCGGTGCCTATGAGCCGAGGTGGTTCATGGCGCCGATGCATATGAACCCCGCCGAGGCGGTGGAGGCGCATCTGACCTTGGGCGCGCGCCGGTCCGTGGGGATGCATTTCGGGACGTTCCCACTGACCGACGAGGCGATCGATGCGCCGTTGGCGGCGTTGGACTCGGCGCGGCGGGAGGCTGGGGTCGATACGTTCGATACGCTGGGATTCGGCGAGACCGGTGTTTACGGGTTGTCGTGTCCCGGGGATTTGGGTTCGCCCTGAAGAAATGCGTGATGCGGCGTTAACGATTTCTTAAGCCTTGATCCCCCAAAAAGACCGCGTGGTTCGGTTCGGCCCGAGATGGAGAGCGCGGCGGCATGGCATCCGATAGCAGGGGAGGGACGCTGTATCTGCCGTCCCGAACGCAACTGGCGATAGCGGACAGCGTGCCTGTGTCAGTTGCTCGGTACAAAATCAAAGCAACGCCGAGCATCCGCAACGTCTATTACTGCGGCTTCCCGGACGCTGCGCTGCCGCCCGAGTTCTCAAAACGACGCCCGGTGATCGTGATTTCCTTTAAGAACAGCCTGACCGGTCCGATCCTGGTGGTCCCGATCACGACCCGGGCACAGCGGGAGAACAACTGGGCCATCAAATTGGCGCGAAATCCGACTCCCGGAGAGACCTGCGATGTTTGGGCGGTCTGCAATCACCTCTATACGGTATCATGCACACGTTTGTCTGCCACGCATGGCGTCGTTCCCAGGTTGACTTCGGCTGAATTCAGGCCTGTTCATGAGATGGTCCTGAAATGGATCCCCACGTTGGAGCCAAACGGCGAAAATGCTTGACGCGGGGTCTTGCGTATCCTATTTATTTGCGACGGCCTCATTCGTGGGTGACCGCCGTTCCGCAAGGAGCATCAATTCGCGGCCCCGTGAGGGTGACCGCCGTCAAAGGGCCCTTCCGGGTCCTTTGGCATATTTGGCCCATTGGCCTCGCGCGGGACCTGGGCGGAGGCGCTGTTCCTGCTCCCCGAGCGTGCGGCCGGCATCGCCCATGCGTCACGATGCGGAGTTGGTTTGCGTGGCATCGGTCTCCCACCCGGATACCACTGTCTCGGTCGAGAGGGACGGCGTTTTACGCTGGTTTAACCTCGAAGTTTCGGGGCCTTCGTCACAGGGCGATTGAATGCCGCGCGGTTTGCCGGAAGCGAAGGTTGCGGACCCTCGCCTGGACGATGCTGGCCGCCACCGCCGTATCGGTTGAATGACGCCGCCTCGTCCTGTATCGTCGTTTTGCAGCTGCGGAGTGCCACATGGCTAACAGCGCCGTCGATCTCGGGCCGGACCTTCCTATGTCTCGGGCGGACTACCGGCGGTGGGCGGAGGCTCAGCCGAGCGGCCGGTTTGAGCGGGTCGAGGGGTCGGTGGTGGCGATGGCGCCCGAACGGCTCAGCCACGCCAAACGGAAAGCGCGGGTTTGGCTTGCGCTCCATCGGGCTGTCGAGGCGGCTGGTCTCCCGTGCGAGGTTTTCCCGGACGGGGTGACGGTCGAGGTCGATGACAACGATTTTGAGCCGGATGCGATCCTGCGATGTGGAGACCCACTGCCGGGCGAAGGGGTTGCGGTTCCTGATCCGCTGGTCGTGGTGGAGGTATTATCTCCCAGCACCCGGCAAGGTGATTTGACCCGCAAAATGGTCGCGTATTTCCGGATTCCGTCGGTAAGGCACTATCTGATTTTTTGGGCCGATCGGCCGCAGGTTATTCATCACCGGCGCCGGGACGAGGACGACGGGATCGAGACCCGGGTGGTTACGGCGGGGGCGATCAGGCTCGATCCGCCGGGGGTGACGATTACGGTTGAGGACGTTTACGCGGGGTAGGGGGAGGGGCTTTCTGCGAGGAAGACACATTTTCACCAACGGCAAAACCAGCGGAGGTTCATATCTATTCGTCAAGACTTACCTCATCGTCAGCTGCGACCGTCGCTGAGGGGGTGGGTCGCCTAAAGCCCCATTCCTCGAATAGACTTGCAAACCAATCTGCCCGTATCGTGATAAATTGATCGAAATCGTCGCGGGTCTTTT
Source organism: Rhodopila sp. (assembly GCA_043739265.1). Classification (GTDB taxonomy): domain Bacteria; phylum Pseudomonadota; class Alphaproteobacteria; order Acetobacterales; family Acetobacteraceae; genus Rhodopila. The sequence continues at coordinate 10,791 of JAYUEJ010000568.1, forward strand.
CCGGCTTCACCATTATATCGAAGGCCGAACCTGGGATGCCGTGCTCCGCAGTAACACTGCCTCAAGCTCGCCTGAGGAAAAATTTTCAATCCACCTGCTATCTGCAACGCCGGGTCAATATTAAGCCAAGAGGCATTTGTCGATTGCTCGCAGTACATTACGTTAAGGGCCAAGTTTGCCGGATTAGTCTTTTCTCGCCATCCGGTGAGATTTTTTACGAATCGTGTGGGAAAAATATGATGTTTTGCGGAGGTCTGTTTTCCCGATCCGACACCGACCATTTTACCCATGAAGGATATTCGTCCCGAGCAATTTTTACATGTTCCGCAAGATCAATATTACTACGGTATAATATTGAAACTACCAGCTCAAATGGAGTTAGCATTTTACCGGTTGAATTTAGGGTAGAAAAAATCCTGCTAATGGCTCCAACTGAGACATCGTCGTCAATTTACGTTATTGGAATCACGGTGCTTTGTGATGGCCGAAAGCTTTTTCCAACTAAAAACGTTATAAAATCCGATCGCTCAGGATATGTTTTTTTGTAAATCTCGAGCGACCGGTCCAATTCAATGTCGTCGGTCAACAATGCAGTCCACAATAGATTGCGCCTGACCAAAAACTGCCGAGGATCCGCGCTACGTTTTTTCGGGACACAGTAGTTGTCTTCGGCTTCAAGATTGGCAAGAAATTCACGAATAGAACTTGTCGATGATAGGTCCGCCGATCTCTCGACATGCAAATCATGCAGTTTCTTAAGATCGAGAAAGTAGTGATTGTCGCCACGTCCGTAAAAAAGTTCAAGGCCTGCGGGGATTCGCCGCTGCCCGTCCAGTACCAAAAGATCGGGATTCCGTCGGCCCGCGTCATCCGCAGACCCACGAAATTCACGGGGGGGAAAGTCAACGTTTCTGTTTTGCTTTATATGAAGGAACCCGCCGATCGGATAACCGAGACGGAGTATGTCGAACAATAGGACCACCTGGCCCGGCCGCCATTTCCAATCCCGTTGAAAGGCTGGTAGTTTCAACCGCCCGTCAAAGGCTTTCGTAACCAGCGAGAGATAGGGTTCTACAGTGGCAGCCATACAGCATCTGTTTGATGATTTCGACGGAACTTATCACCTCTTGTTACAGGCTATCTCGCGAGATGACCAGTGTTCATTAATTTTTCCGAACGTCTCAACGATCATGGTGAATGGTCTTTTGGTTTGACCCTGTTCGGTCACTACCAGGAGCCGTACGGCTCGAGGATACAATGCCGCCCGAACCGTCTTTCGGAGTTCAACGAGAGCGGGGTAGCGCCGCCCGTGCCTCGTGCGCTGGCGGAACCACCACACCGTCCAACGCCTCATACACAGCCTCCGGATTGCGATCGATCACCAGCAGAAGCACCCGAGCCGCCTGCTCTGGTTGCCGCCGGTGTTGCTCCCAGTCGCGCACCGCGGCCGGACTGAAGCCAAACCGCAGACCAAAGCTTTCCTGACTCAGGCCAAGCTTCGTGCGGATGGCCTTAACATCGACTTCTGCCGGAACATGGGCAACAAAGCCCTCGTTCGTTTCACCGCGCGCATAGGCACGGGCACGCGAAACGCTGCGGAGAATTCGGCTACCTGCGTTCGACATATCTTTGCACTCCTTGTCGATAGTCATCGGCCAAACCGGCCAGTTCCAAACGAAGCTGATTGCGTTCCGCCATCGACAGATCGACTTTGTCGCCTTTGGCAAAAACGTTGAGCAGGAACACTGAAATGTCCACTCCGCCATAGAAGGAGATAACGCGGTAACCCCCGCTCTTACCTTTGCCTCGGCCAGCAAACCGGATCTTTCTCGCCCCACCGGTGCCGGGAATAAGGACGCCGGCCAACGGATCGGCCG